>NZ_FYAJ01000003.1:0-300000 GCF_900185625.1 Photobacterium andalusiense | reverse complement strand
GAAGCTGGTAAAGCTGCAGGTATCATGGGCTGTATCGGTATCACTGAAGGCGCAATCCCATTCGCAGCCTCTGATCCAGTACGTGTAATTCCTTCAATCGTCGTTGGCGGTATCGTTGGTAACGTAACAGCCTTCTTATTCGGTGTTCTAAACCATGCACCATGGGGCGGTCTGATTGTACTACCTGTTGTTGATGGTCGTATCTTCTATGTCGTGGCTATCATTGCAGGCTCGGTAACAACAGCCTTAATGGTTAACTTCCTTAAAAAACCGATTGCAGATCGCCAAGAAGAACAAGCACCTACCGCTGCTTCTGACGACCTTGACCTAAGTTTTGATTAATAACATCGCATTCACTTATCAACGCGTTAAACGCATTAAATAAAAAATTTGGAGATTCACATGAAAGTATTAGCTATCACATCTTGCCCATCTGGTGTTGCACATACGTACATGGCAGCAGAAGCATTAGAAGTAGCTGCAAAAGCAAAAGGTTGGGATGTTAAAGTTGAAACCCAAGGTTCTATCGGTATTGAAAACGAAATCACCATGAGTGAAGTTGCTGACGCTGATATCGTGATTCTAACTAAAGATATCGCGATTAAAAATGAAGAGCGTTTCGCTGGTAAGAAAATTGTTCGAGTTGGTGTGGCAGATGCAGTAAAGAAAGCACCACAAATCATGGATAAAATTGAAGCGCATCTAGCACAAGCTTAATCGCACTTAAAGACACTGTTTACTCGCAGTGTCTTTACTCCCCCAACATAAAGTCACCTTAGATCACGTTATTTAAGGTGGCTTTTTCTATAACAGCTGAAAAATGCGCATAACTACATTCTTAACCAAATAAACTGGCATCAAGATAACAATTTCAAGAGCATTATATCGCATTCAAGGGTTAGCTAACTGATAATACGCACATTCACACATAAGGTACGTTAGCTAAATTGATTAGTTAGTCCACGTCCATGAAAAATAACAATAAGTAGACGCAAGAGATGCATAATATTTTTATCGATTTACTCGATAGTGCCATTACTGATTTTGAGTCCTTAAATGACATTTGGTTTGCTGGTGACTCATTACCGCCACTGGAATCAAGCTATCAAGTTAACTTTCCTCGCTTAGAATTAGTCTTTAAAGGCCATTACGCCAATACCTTTGATAATCAGCAACCTGATGCTACCAATATTACCCTTGGAGTGGGTGAAGCATTATTTATTCCAGCCAATGCTTGGAACAAACCTGATTGGCAACATGAGTGCTCAGTACTCAGTTTATTATTTGGTAAAAGCCAACTTGGTTTTAGTCTGGTGAGTAAGCGTGCTAATGAAGATGGTTTTTATGATGTTCAAAAATACAGTGTACCGCAGCGTAGCAGCCATGCGATTGATCATATTCTCAATGCGCTATCAAGCTTGACTCACGAAAAGAAAAAACAACCAGCCGATAAATTCTTGCTAATGGCGTTATTGTGCTATTGCAAAGATATGCTTGAAATGCCGACCACCGATTGTACCCGCCGTAGCCAAGATTTATTTAAAGGCATTTGTATTTACGTTCAAGAAAATTTCCATCGCAACATTAACCGTAATACTGTTGCAGAACGCTTTAATATTTCGCCGAATCATTTATCACGTTTATTTCGTCAAGAAGGTCATATGCGTTTTGCCGATTACATCGCTTGGGTACGATTAGAGCGGGCAAAATTTATGTTAAAGCGCTACAACTTCCGTTTAGAAGAGGTGGCTAATCGCTGCGGTTATCATGACTCTAATTATTTTTGTCGTGTATTTAAACGCAAAACGGGTAAAACCCCAACCGAATATCGAGTCCATTAATTATTCTATAAAGTATCAATAAGTGAATATTTATATTCTATTTTTACATATTCCACTTCAAACTAATAAGACTAATATGATTTCATTTTAATGGAATTAAATAAGTGAAAAAATATCTTCAAGCACTAATCGTGATTGGTGCTTTAAATATCAGTTGCTCGGCAATAGCAAACACAGTATCAGCAATGTCATCACCATTAGCTATTACCTTTTCTCCACAACAAACAAGCTATAAATACAGTGGCGTTATTCATAATGATGTAACGAATGATTTTAGTTTTTATGGTCATCAAGGTCAGAAAATTACCACATTAGTTAGCAGTGACAGCACTAAATTATGGGTAACAATCAAGCACCCTAAAATGAAACAGGCTGTCGATATTTCAGCCATTTCAACCAATCCTAATCAACACGATACCTATACCTTACCGTTTACAGGTCAATATCATATTGCGATTGGTGAATATCCTACGATCAGTAAACGTAATTCAAGCCAAAATTATAGTTTCAGCATCAATATCAAATAAATACCGCTATATTTTAAATGACATTGGGCTTCAGTTTATGACAATGTCATTTAAAACTATTCATCAGGCACCTATAAATTTGCAGTGTTTGTTTAATCAGTAAATATATTTAACATGGTCACATATCCATCAACTAGGTACAAAAGTCCAGTGATTGCATGCTTAATCCACTGCTAATTCAATTTACATCGTAATACACTTCTATTTCATTGTGTTTCGTCTCGTTTCATTTTCACACAATAATAAGGATTGTTACGTGTCTCATATTTCATTAGACGGTCAGTGGACGCTCACTTCACCTCAGCATTCTCATATTTATACTACGTGCACCTTACCTGGTGATGTTCACTCCGCTCTTATTAACGCAGAGTTATTACCTCAGCCTTATTATGGCTGCAATGAAACCTTAATTCAGTGGGTAGGTGAAAGTGAATGGTTACTTACTCGCGAGTTTACGGTTGATAGCAATCTACTTGATGCCACAGCAATAGATTTGAATTTATCGTTTGTTGATACCATGGCGAGTATCTACGTTAACGGTACGCAAGTATTAAGCTGCAGTAATATGTTTCGCTGCTATCAGGTCGATATTCTGCCCTACCTACAACAGGGCACTAATCACATCAGTATTGCATTAGCCCGTAATGATATTGAAGCCCAACGCCGCGCAGATAGGTTGCCTTTTGCTGTGCCATGGGCAGTCGGTAATAATCAGATCCCACACCTAAATACTCTTCGTAAAACCCAATGTCATGCAGGGTGGGACTGGGGCATTTGTTTATTATCTACGGGGGTATACAACTCACTAACACTTACTCCTGTTTATAGCACTCGTTTACAACATGTACGCACCCAACAAACATGGTTAGCGAATGGTGATTGTGACGTCACATTGACAGTTGATTGTGATATTTTAGCTGAACAAACCACGCAAATACTTGAAATTAACTTTGATAAACAAGTACACACTATTGCGATTGATGCCGCAGTTAAAGGGCCTCAAACCATCACTATTACAGTTACGGTTACTGATCCACAACGTTGGTGGCCAGCAGGTTATGGTGACCAACCGCTATACCCATTAACTGTCACCCTTAATAATCACACTATCACTAAGAAACTCGGTCTACGTGAATTAACCCTAGATACCCAAGTCGATGCCATTGGCAGTGCGATGACATTTGTGGTTAACGGCAATCCCATTACTGCGAAAGGTGCCAATTGGATCCCTCTTGATGCCCTACCGAGCCGCCAAACGCCTGAGCGTTACCGACAATTATTAGAAGATGCGGTCGCAGCTAACATGAATATGATCCGTGTTTGGGGCGGCGGCATGTATGAGCACGATATCTTTTATGAGTTGTGCGATGAACTCGGATTATTAGTGTGGCAAGATCTGATGTTTGCCTGCGCGTTATATCCATCGACACCAGAATTTCTAGCAGATGTTGAATTAGAAATTGTTGACCAAGTTAAACGCTTAGCCGATCACCCTGCTCTCGCTTTGTGGTGTGGTGATAACGAGGTTATTGGCGCAATTGGCTGGTATGACGAATCTAAACACAACCGTGAAAAATACGTGGTCAACTACGACCGTTTAAATCGCATGTTGCAACAAGTGGTTGAACAATACGATCCTAGCCGTCGTTTTTGGGCCAGCTCGCCGTGCAATGGTGAATTAGATTTTGGTGATGCATGGCACGATGACAACCGTGGCGATATGCATTTTTGGGATGTGTGGCACTCGGGTAAATCATTTGACGCTTATCACAGTGTAAAACCACGTTTTTGTTCCGAATTTGGTTATCAATCATGGCCTTCTTTACCGACGGTAAAAACCTTTGCTGATGATGAAGATTGGAACGTTACTTCACCAACGTTTGAACAACATCAAAAGAACGGTCGCGGTAATAGCATTATCACTGAAATGTTTACCCGCTATTTCCGCTTTCCGGTTGGCTTTGCCAATATGCTCTATTTAAGCCAAGTACAACAAGCAATAGCGATTAAAACCGCGTCTGAGTTTTGGCGAGCACATAAACAACATTGTCGCGGCATTCTCTATTGGCAACTTAATGATTGTTGGCCGGTGAGTTCATGGTCAAGTATTGAATATACTGGGCGTTGGAAACAACTGCACCACCATGCTAAACGTTTCTTTGCACCTGTGATGGCGACATTTATTCAGCCTCCCCAACAGCCATTATGCTTACATGTGGTTAATGACCATCATCAATCAATGCCAATTACCGGAAAGGTGATCAAGGTAGATTGGCAAGGTAATGTGCTTGAAACTTGGGCTCTAGATACTCAGTTAGACCCTGATAGCAGCACCATTTTATGGCAATCTGATCAACAGTTAACAACCACTGCAGCTAAACAGGTATTTTACCACGTACGCTTAACCTGTGCTGATGGTAGCGTGACTGAAAATGACCATTACCCATGTTTATTTAAACACGCACAATTGCAACAGCCAGCAATCACTGTTGAATGGCACCAAGATAACGATGCAATTTGGTTAGAATTAGACTGTGACTATCCGGCATTATTTGTTGAACCACAACTTGAGTGCCAAGGTCGTTTTAGTGATAGTAGCTTTACCTTATTACCAAGTCATATTAGTGGCTATAAACAGCGAATTTATTATAAAGGTGAATGTAATCTTGAAATATTAAAACAAAGTTTAACCTTATATCACCTTCGTGGTAGTTATTAATTTATAAATTAAACTAACCACTATTTTAAATAATACCTATACGCATATTATTATATGCGTATCTTGTTACAGCTGTTATTTATTATTTGTTTATACCTATTGCCTTTTAAAATATAAAAATGAGATCAGTATTTGATTAAATAAATAATAAAACTAAAAAATAACATTTGCGACAATGTTCAAGTTAATTATCGTAAAAAGAAATAATAGTAATTAATACAAACGCTCCACTTTCATCATGCTTATACGGAATTGATACCCTACATTTATAATAAGGAATCTTCATGATCATAAATAAAGTGCATACGCTAGCGTTAGCAGTATTGGCGGCATTATGTGCCCCAACAACTTTTGCAGCTGAAAAAAATCAACTAACAATTGTAGCTGATTTTTATCCCACCATGATACGTAACTTTAACCCTTACCTCGCAACCAATTTACGTACTACAACTGACTTTATTTATGAGCCATTGGTTGTATTTAACCAAATGCATGGTAATAAACCGGTGATGCGATTAGCTAAGAATTACTACATGTCAGACGATCTAATGCAAGTTACGTTTGAGATTCGTGACGGTGTAAAATGGTCTGATGGCACTCCATTTACTGCTGATGATGTGGTGTATTCATTCCAATTGATTCATGACAAACCAGAACTTGATCCAAAAAGTATGGATCGCTGGATCAAAAGCGTTCGCCAACAAGATAACAAGGTTATTTTCGAATTAACTGAAGCGAACTCAAACCTTCCATTTGAAATATCTACCATTCCTATCGTGCCAAAACATATTTGGAAAGATATTGAAAAGCCAGAGTTATTTACCAATGAAAACCCTGTTGGCTCAGGTCCTTTCACTGAAATCGACACTTTTACTCCACAATTATACGTTCAGTGTCGTAACCCTAATTACTGGGATAACGACAACCTTGAAGTCGATTGTTTACGAGTGCCACAAATTGCCAATAACGATCAACTGTTAAACAAAATCATTAAGTCAGAGCTCGACTGGACCAGTGCCTTTATTCCTGACGTTGATGCACTGTATGCTGCACGTAATCCTCATCATAAATACTGGTACCCAGCAGCAAGCACACAAGCATTTATGATGAACTTTAAAACTCCGCATCCGGGTAATAACGAAGCGATTAATACCCTTGATTTCCGTCGTGCGCTATCGATGGCAATTGATCGTCAAAAAATCATTGATGTCGCTTTTTACGGTAATGGCATCGTTAATGATTATGCATCAGGCTTAGGTAAAGGCTTAGAGTTCTGGGCAGATCAAGATATTTATAATAAATACAAAGGCTTTAATACTTTCAATATTGATAATGCCAAAGCATTACTTGCTAAAGCAGGCTTTAAAGATATCGATGGTGATGGTTATGTCGAAACGCCAACCGGTAAAAAAATAGAAATTTCAATCCAATCACCAACAGGTTGGACTGACTTTAATAATACCGTTCAGCTTGGAGTTGAACAGTTACAAATGGCGGGAATCGATGTTAAAGCCAAAACCTCTGACTTTGCGGTTTATAACCAAGCGATGACCAATGGTACTTATGATATGGCTTATACCAACTACTTTAACGGTGCCGATCCATATCGTTACTGGAACAGTGCTTATCATTCACGTTATCAAGAAGGTGCGAGCATGCCACGCTTTGCCATGCACTTCTTTAAAAATGCTGAACTTGATCAATTGCTAGATAATTTCTATAAAACAGCCAATCAAGATCAACAAAAAATCATTGCGCATAAAATTCAAAAGATTATTGCTGAAAACCAAATCACCATTCCTGTTATGTCAGGAGTTGATGTCTACCAATTTAATGAAAGCCGTTTTACCGGTTGGTGGAGCACAGAAAACCCTAAAGGCCGTCCACTAGCATGGGCTGGTGTACCTGAGCGTTTATTACACGTCTTAGATTTAAAACCAAAAGCCTAATACCAAATAGTGCCGTCATCTTTTCGATGACGGTATTTATTTAATGGCTAGGAATACATGGCTTTATTAATACTGTTGTTATTTAACAGCAGCATTTTAATTGTTATGTCTCTAACAAATCTTTATTAGGAATAAATACGATGGGCTTTTTCTTTCGGCGATTATCATTTTATTTTATCGCATTAATATTTGCAGCAACATTAAACTTTATATTACCCAGAGCAATGCCGGGTGATCCTGTGACAATGATGTTTGCCAATGCAACCTCACATGTTAGCCCTGAACGTATTGAAGCAATGAAAAAACTGCTTGGTTTTGTTGACGGCCCATTATACGAGCAATATTTTTCTTATCTTGCCAATATATTTACCGGTCAATGGGGAACATCAATTAAATTCTACCCATTATCGGTAAATGATCTCCTTGGTAGCGCGATTGGCTGGTCATTATTTTTAACCGGAACGGCGGTCGTTTTATCATTTTGCATAGGTTCTGTGATGGGCATTTTTGCCGCTTGGCGTCGTGGCAGTTATTACGACACTTTTATTTCGCCAAGTACACTGGTGGTGCAATCTATTCCTTCGGTGGTGATTGCGATGCTAGTAATGTTCACCTTTGCGATTGGCTTAGAATGGTTTCCGATTGGCAATGCGTATACCTCTGGCACTACCCCTGATTGGTCTAGTTGGGCGTTTTATAAAGATGTAATGTATCACGCCGCATTGCCTTTACTATGTGCCACTGTCAGCCAAATTGGCGGCTTTTTAATTAGCATGCGTAATAACATGATCAACTTGCTTAACGAAGACTTTATTACCATGGCCAAAGCCAAAGGATTAAGTGAGCATCGGGTTATTTTTAACTATGCCGCGCGTAATGCGATGCTACCAAGTGTCACCGCATTATCAATGGCTTTAGGTACTGCTATCAGTGGTCAATTAATTGTTGAAATGATCTTTAACTATCCCGGCCTTGGAACGGTATTGTTAAATGCAATTCACGCTCGTGATTACCAAGTACTGCAAGGACAATTATTACTGATGACCTTATTTATGTTGTTCTTTAACTTTATGGCCGATCTGTTAATTGTACTGTTAGACCCCCGTCTACGTAAGGGAGATCGATAACATGAAAGGCATTATTCAATTATTAATTCGAAATCCTAAGTCATTAACTGGATTATGTATTTTAGTGATGTTTGTGTTAGCGGCTCTGTTTGCGCCAATGATCACTAACCATGCACCCGATAGAGGTACTGGCAACCCACATGAATACCCTGCGTTTGTGGTGAAAGCTGCCCAAAATAATCCTGATGGGTGGATTGCGAAAAACTTGGCCACCAATAAACGCACCCTACTGATGTCCAAAAAAGCCGACCATATTCTCGGCACAACTCGTATGGGACGTGATGTATGGTCACAATTAATCTACGGTGCACGCACATCGCTTGCGGTTGGTTTAGGTGCAGGGGTTTTAGTGTGTTTTCTAGCAACCTTAATTGGCGTTTCTGCGGGCTATTTTGGCGGCAAAGTCGATGAAATTCTAACTGCAGCCATGAACATCATGCTGGTGATCCCCCAATTACCGTTACTGTTTATTATTGCGGCGTTTATCGGTCAAGCTGGGCCATTTACGATAGCAATTGTTATTGCCATCACCTCCTGGGCATGGGGGGCGCGAGTGGTACGATCTCAAACCTTATCCCTACGCGAAAAAGAGTTTATTCGTGCGGCAGAAGTATTAGGCGAGTCACCGTGGCGAATTATTGCGGTAGAGATCTTACCTAACCTAATGTCGATTGTTGGTGCCAGCTTTATTGGCTGTGTACTGTTGGCAATCATGACTGAAGCGAGTTTATCGTTCCTTGGTCTTGGCGATCCTAATGCGATCAGTTGGGGCGTGATGCTATATAACGTTCAGACCTCTTCGTCGATGTTGATTGGTGCATGGTGGGAAATTCTCGCTCCATGTCTGGCATTAATTTTTATAGCCATCGGGTTATCGTTATTAAACTTTGCCGTAGACGAGATTGCCAACCCACAATTACGTTCACACAAAGGCATGCGCCGCTGGCAGCAACGTAGTGATGAAACCCTGATAGCCACTCAAACTGAAATGCCTCACCCTGTTACTGATGGCGGAACAAGATAATGAATAGCAGCTTATTAACCTTTACTTTTGCTCGTACTCAACACTGCGATCAATTAACCCGTACTATTTACCTAACATCAAAAACGAATAAACAATTAACCCTCAACCAAGATGTGAGTGATTTTAATGCTGAGATCAGCAAAGCGGTATTTACCGTGGCAGATATTCAAGATATTGGCTATTTAATCGCAACCACATTTACTCAAGCGACAACGTTACAACTGTGCATTGATGACACTATTGCTGGTCAATTTAATCATCAAGACTGGATCAAATGGCTCTCGTTTGGACTGGCGTTATCCAGCTATCGTTATCACCATAGCAATAGCCCGCTGTTAGCGCCAACAATGGCAGATTTCGATCTACTTAACGCCACTAGCGACGATAATAATGCATTTGAAAACGGTCGAATTCTGGCACAGAGCCAGCTCATCGCGCGTGAATTAATCAACAAACCAGGCAATGTTATTTATCCACAATCCTTTGTCGAGGCTGTAGAAGCGTTAGCGATTAATAACATTGAGTTATCTTACCTTGATGATGCGATGATGCTTGAACAAGGCTTTGGTGGCTTAATGAGCATTGCTCAAGGTAGTGATCGCGAAGCACGGTTATTATGCCTTGATTATCATCCACAAAACCCTCAATTAACAGTGGCATTAGTCGGTAAAGGGGTCACGTTTGATTCTGGTGGTATTAGCATTAAACAACCGCGCTATATGAGTACCATGAAGGTGGATATGGGCGGCGCGGCAGCCGTTGTTGGCGCATTAAACGCTATCGCCCAACTTCAATTACCAATTCGTGTGATTGGATTGTGTGGCTTAGTAGAAAACATGCCATCAGGCACAGCGATTAAGCCCGGTGATGTGGTCACTATGCTCAATAAAACCAGTGTCGAAATCATTAGCACTGATGCCGAAGGACGAATGGTATTAGCCGATGTGCTTCATTATGCCCAACAGCAGTATCAACCGGACTATTTAGTTGATATTGCGACCTTAACCGGTGGCACAGGGATTGCGCTAGGAAAAGCTTTTGCCTCATTAATGGGCAATAACGATGACTTTATTGCCCATGCAAAAACAGCAGGTCAAGCATGCTCAGAGCCATTATGGCCAATGCCTAGCGGTGACATGTTTAGCACCGCGTTAGACAGCGATTTTGCTGATCTTCGCCACGGTAGTGAAGAGCCTGATGGCAGCCCATGCGTGGCAGCGACCTTTTTATCACACTTTATCGAGCCCAATCAAAAGTGGATCCATATTGATTCAGCGGCAATGTCATTTATGACTCATCGTAAAATTTACGCCAAAGCCACCACAGGCTACGGTACGCTGTTATTAACCGAACTCTGCCAACAGTTGATCTTGCAAGATCAGTTGCACCAATAACAAGGAAGTTAACCATGATCTTATTAGCAAATTCAGAAGCCTACCCTGGCATTGAAGCATCAGCTCGTCGTCTACAAGCAGGTGAAGAAGGCTTACGTGCATTAGTTGAAGGTATTAAGCTGGTTGAGTTAGATCCACGCGTACGTACTGTCGGTTACGGTGGCTGGCCAAATGTACTTGGCGAAATGGAGCTCGACGCCTCAGTAATGGATGGTGATAGTTTACGAACTGGTGCTGTTGGCGCATTAAAAGGCTACATCCACCCGATTGAAGTCGCCTATAAAGTCATGACAGATCTCAACCATGAAATTTTAGTCGGTGAAGGTGCAGCTATTTTTGCCAATGAAATTAATGCGGTTGCAGGCAATAATCTTATCGAAGATTCAAAACAAGTGTGGTGGGAAAAGCTAGAACAAGCAATGACACCAGAGCAACAAGCGGCATTTCCTAATGTGCCACTCGCGCCACTGTCTAACAATGCTACCGATCCTGAGCGTGTACGTGATACTACGGTTTTTCTAAGCAGTGACATTAACTGCAAAATTACCGCCGCAACGTCTACTTCAGGTTGGGCATGGAAATACCCCGGTCGCTTAGGTGACAGTCCAATTATTGGTGCCGGATCGTATGCTGATAGTCGTTATGGTGCTTGTGCTTGTACTCACACTGGAGAAATGAGTATCCGCTGTTCAACTGCCCATGCGGTAGTGTTATACATGAAGATGGGAATGACGTTAGATGAAGCCGTCTATGAAGCGATTCGTGATCTCGATTATCTCAAAGATGGCTATACCGAAGGTGTTACTATTCATGCGATTGATTGCCATGGTAATCACAAAGTGGTGAGCTTAAATTGTCCAGGCAATATTACTTACTGGTTGTGGCAAACAGGCATGGATAAACCAGAAGAGCGCCAAGCTGAAGTTATCATGACCAAATAATAATAGCGCTCTTCAAAATCAATAACACCCTGCAGTGAACCTACTAGCAGGGTGTTGTTATATAGATGATTACTGTTGTTATTTTTATTTATTAACTATAAATCCCCGCACTCTTTGCCACCAAAGAGCAAACGAATTATCCACCATATAATCATCGCGAAACGCTTGGCTATCATCCTCTGCAACACTCTTTACATATTGCTTATTATTAACGGTGATAATTTTCGTAAAACTACGCGTATACGGTGATATTTCACGATCTAAAAAGCGTAACGCCTGACGAGGATTTGCGGTCTTGCGTTCTATATCCGGATGATGAGACAAACCATGAGTAATGGTTAACGTAAACGTTGTCATTGTTGCTGTCCTTGAAACGATTGAAAACATCAACAACCGTGAAAATGGGAATCGAAAAAGTGTTGAAATAAAATATACTCGCTCTGGTTTCTTTTAAATATCAGCAATATGTTTCAATTTGTATGAAAGATAAGAAGTTGTAACAAAGTGAGCCATAAAACAATCATCAACAATAGATTCTTAAAAATAAGTCATAGATAACTGTCTAAATTGACTAATTTTTTATGTATTGTCGCCATAATGTAGATTAGCTCATGCCTATATCCAATTACCTAATACCCTCCTTATTATGTGTTAGTGCCTCCATGCTAAGTGGCTGTAATAACGATAACACCAACAGCACAACCACCAATACTGATCCCGCAGCCATCGAAGCACCACCCGCAGATACCGACACAGCGCAAGATCCATCCGTGTTAGCTGTAGTAAACGATGACTGTGATCTCGATAACGTACGATTACTGGATTTTACCCCGTGGCAACGAGAGAACGGTTACTGGGTCGGGGATTACACTTTGCTTGGTGCAGATGGTACACCTCAAGTTTCTAGTCGCTGGCCATATCAATATGATAATTACCAAGGATTTATTCATTTAGAAGTGATTGGAAACAGTATCAAACAGCGCAATGTGTTTTTATACCCGCCCAAAAAAGCCGAGTTATGTGATGAGACAACCATGGCATTAGGTAATGGAATCTGTGGTATTAATGGTAATGAGAAGATCTTTAGTGCCGATCAACAAGCCGCTGATTGTAATGGTAACCTTGCTGGCCCGTTTGAATCTTTTGGTATGACGTTAGATACTAATACCACCTTAATTGGCGATGATACTGTTCTTTACCAAGTACGAATGCCTGATGGCGGTATTATGCAAAACCAATTAACGACCTTACCGCCAAACGATACTCGCGTTCGCACCGCCCAAGGTTTTTTCAACGGTAATCCAACTTATGCCAGCTATTATCGAGAGCGAAAAGTCACTAAAGCCGAGTTCTTTCAATTACTCGCCGCAGCGCGTGCTGAATACAATATTCTTGAGACCGATTACTGCGGTTACGATAATACTAACCAACCCAGCCAAACCAGCTGTGATGACCATTTTGGGTTAAACCTGCCAGCAGACTAATAACAAAAAAGCGTGCTCTTACAAAGAGCACGCTTTGGTTAATACATATAGCGGTAACTAATTAAAAACTTGCCTGCAGTGCTTGCTTTTTATCGCCTGTCATTACAAACCGTAACTCACCACCAGCTTTAATATCGCTGTGCTTAAAGGTTAAGTTAGCACCTAACTCTTGGCCATTAATGGTAACTGACTGGACGTATTTATTCACCGGGCTATTATTATCAGCCACAATGGTAAATTCACCGTCTTTGACATCAATTGACACCTTATCAAACAATGGACGCCCAATTGAATACGTCGGATCCGCTGGTGTTACTTGATAAAAGCCCAAAGCACTCATGATGTACCATGCTGACATTTGTCCTACATCTTCATTACCAATTAAACCTGTTGGCTCAGTGGTATAAAACTGGTTCATGATCTGATCTAAATACTCTTGTGCTTTCCATGGCTCGTCAGTCAAATTGTATAAATATGGAATATGGTGCGAAGGCTCATTACCATGCATATATTGACCAATATAACCGGTTAAATCAGGCAGCTCTTCACCAGTATTTGAAGAGCGAGCAGTAAACAACTCATCTAAATCTTCACGGAATGCTTTTTCTGGCGTTGTTTCTTTATTGTTAGCTATATCAGCAGCATAGATTTCTTGCTTTAGGCGCTCAAAGTCATGCATAGGTTGGAACTTCCATTGCCATGCATTACCTTCAGTAAAGGCGAACTCATCAACAAAATATGGGTCAAATGGTAATAATGGGCATTGCTCCATCTCTTTACTACTACCATTATTTTGTACCACATCAACCATTACGCATTCATCTTTACGTGACTCATCAATAGGCTGATTAAATTGTGATGCAGGTTTATTCGGGCTAACACTTAATGGATGGTTCTTTGGACGTAAGAAACTCGTTTCTTTATCCCAGTGATGCAACCAATTATCAGCACGCACTAAAAACTCATTCTGCAGTTTGGTATCACCCGTCATACGGGCAATTTCCGATACCGCCCAATCGCCATAAGCAAACTCTAAAGTATAAGACGCTGAGTTCCAGTAGCCATGGTGAACAAAGCCATTTTCTTCATAGACTTTTACTTGCACCACATTTGCGGCACCAATATTTTGATCATCCGTCCAATCAGGAAATTCACTTTCTTCATGATAACGCGCGGTAAATTCAGCCGCTTCTAACGCATCTTGAGCATCAACATTTAAATCTTTTGCCATTGCATCAGCAATAATAGAAATAGCCGGGAAGCCAATCATAGTACCCGTATAATGGCCTTGCAGTTCCCACTTAGGTAACATGCCACCATCTTTATATTTACGAATTAAATCATTAGCATATTCTGTTGCGCGTTGTGGATTAATAATGGTTTGTAATGGATGGAAAGCACGGAAAGTGTCCCACATTGAATACACTGAATAATTAGGTGTATCACCCGCGTCTTTTATTTCTTGAGTACGCATAGCGCGATATTTACCATCAACATCTTGGAAAATCATCGGTGCAATCGAAGCGTGGTACATCGCGGTATAGAAAATCTGCTTTTGATCTTCGGTGCCGCCTTCAACTTCAACCTTAGCTAACTCGTTATGCCACGCCTGTTGAGATTGCGCTAACACATTATCAAAGCCCCAGTCGGGAACTTCGGTATTAAGGTTATTTTCTGCGCCTTCAATACCCGTAGGAGAAAGGCCTACTTTTAATTCTAGAGGCTGATCTGTTGGCGCAAACTCTAAATAAGCAATAGTTTTAACCGCTTCAATATTATCATTATTTAATTTAACGCTCGTTTCAACACCGTCAATTAATGCGGTTGCTTTTACAATTGGCTGATTAAATTTAGCATAAAAATAAATATGTTGGTTATTTGCCCAACCATCAGAACTACGCTGACCGCGAACAGTATAT
Source organism: Photobacterium andalusiense (assembly GCF_900185625.1). GTDB lineage: Bacteria > Pseudomonadota > Gammaproteobacteria > Enterobacterales > Vibrionaceae > Photobacterium > Photobacterium aquimaris. Next base: position 285,075 of record NZ_FYAJ01000003.1, on the reverse strand, counting down.
TCATCAATAATTTCAAGATTGCCAACCGTGGTACGGTTACCCCAACTCTTATTTAAGGTGTGGTCTAAATCAAATTTAATAAATGGTGTGCTATCTTTCGCGAAGGTATATTTATGATAACCCACGCGCGCAGTGGTGGTCAGTTCAGCTTTAATCTCACCACGATTTAACTCAACCGCATAATAACCAGCCTCTGCCGTTTCATTAGCTTTATCAAAAGTATTGTAAGTCGCATTGTTTTTTTCAGTAAACGGCAATACTAAAATATCACCAAGATCTGTAATACCGGTTCCACTTAAATGGGTATGAGAAAAACCATAGACTGGAATATCTTGTTGTTTTCCATGATCAAAATAACCCGCCGCTGATCCCCAACCTTCCATTTCAGTATCAGGGCTTAATTGTACCATTCCCGATGGGAACACCGCCCCAGGGAAAGTATGGCCATCAGCACCAGTACCAATAAAAGGATTTACATATTGTAAATATACGTCTGAAACTTGAGTTGCCTTATCTGTAGATACTGTTGAATTATCAGAATTACAGCCACTTAATCCCATCGCTAATGCAATAGAGAGTGCCACTGGGCTCAGTTTATTTATCATTATTATCGACCTATATTATTTATTATGGGGAAGCGACGAAAATAAATATTCCGTCAACTTACTATTTATCGATAATAAAAATAAACCTCACACTTAAGTAGTAGCAAAATAATACATTCACTGGACTTTTATCGCTAAATACTTTTTTAGTGATATTGCTTCAATCTCAATATTATTATTTCTCCACCTATTAAAAATAATCATTGATTAGCTTGTTACATACGATTAAAGCGTCTGCTAATTAAACGATGAATGATTAAATTGGTTTAAATTAATCTTATTTAATTCCTGTAAACATAACTGATAAAAAGCCTCTGCTTGAGGTGATATTTGTCTTTCTTTGAAGCGTAATATGCCAATTATTCGCTCAATACTTGGATCGTTTAACGGAATCCACGTTAGTTTTTGATGATGAGATGGAAACGCTAATTTAGGTAATATGGTAATCCCGATCCCTAATTCTAGGATTGAAAATAATGAGGTAATATTTTCAACCGAATACAATGCATGATCAAATAACACTCGTGCTGGAGTATTGTCTAATAATTGGCATGTTCCATTAATAATAAATGGAAAGGCACGTAATTGTTGCCATGATAGCCCTTGTGTACAACATGCTAAAGGGTGATCAGCTAGACAAACTACCCCCAGCGGGTCGGATAATAATGGCGTAAAATCAATATTATTATCATTAATATGAAGGCAATGACCGACAGCTAAATCAACTTCTCCTGCTAATAATCGAGCTTCAATGCCTATCGCATTATCATCAATTAAAGAGACTTCAACATTTGAATGACTCTCAGTAAAACTCGCCATTACCTGTGGAATTAATTTGGCCGCCACCGATGGTACACTTGCGATACGTACTTTTCCCCTCTGACCAATAGCTGTCGCCCACAAATCACTTTCAAGATCTTGATACTGTTTCATAAAATGCTGAATTTTAGGTAAACATGCCTCACCAAAAGGGGTTAATTTCACTTTATGTCCAGCTTCAAATAACCGTTGACCCAGAATTTTATCCAGTTCTTTTACTGAGGTAGATAACGCTGCTTGTGAACGATTAGCACGTACTGATGCAGCTCGAAAACCGCCATGCTCAACCACCAGCAAAAAATACTTCAATTGCTGTAACTTTATATCCATAGCAACAATCACTCTCTCTAATTATCGGTAAATGGCATTCTTTAAGTCACAACCGATAAAATAAATTTATCAAAAGTGAAAAATAAACCATTCGATTTATCATCAATTATTCAGCACAATTTAACCAAATAAAAACATTATCGTTACATAAAAAGGTGAGTTATGTCTGATACCTCCATCAAAAAGTCGATAAAGACTGAGCTATTTACCTCTAAAGCACCACTTGAATGGGCTATTGTTAATAATGGAACGTTATACACAACGCAGATCCCAATCGATAGTAGTGGCACCGTCGTCAGCGGAGGTATTGAAGCCCAAACTCATCAAGTATTCACTAACTTAATCCATACCCTTGAGTGTGCCAACGTCGATTCTAATGCAGTACTGCAAGTGATTATTTATGTTACAGATCGCCGTTATCTCAATACGGTCAATACTATTTATGCTGATTATTTCTCAGCACCTTATCCAAACCGTGCCGCGATTGTTGTCGCAGGCCTCGCTCGTGAAGAAATGCTGGTTGAATTTGTTGTTTATGCTGCGGTCAGTCAATAGCACTCTCCATTTTGCATAGTTATCCCTTTACTGAACCGAACAAGGATATGTCGATGTCATACTCTAAACATAGTCTCCGCTCACAGGCTGAAAATGCACTGTATATTGATGGTCAGTGGCACAATGGCACCACAACGATCAATAATATTAATCCCTCCGATACCTCTGACAGTCTTGGTCATTTTGCTCAAGCTAGTTCACAACAACTGCAACATGCTATCGATGCTGCTAGAACAGCTCAACCAACATGGGAAAAAACGCCGTTAGAACACAAACAACGCATCCTCCAAGCCATCGGTGATGAGCTGATTGCACGCTGTGATGAATTAGGAACATTACTCTCACGTGAAGAAGGTAAACCGTTTGCTGAAGGACGTGGTGAAATCTATCGTGCTGGGCAATTTTTTCAGTATTTTGCTGCTGAGGTACTACGCCAAATGGGCGATCTTGCCACTTCAACTCGCCCCGGTGTTTCTGTTGAAGTTAGCCGTGAAGCTGTCGGAGTTGTCGCCATTATCTCACCGTGGAATTTCCCAACAGCCACTGCAGCATGGAAAATAGCACCAGCATTAGCATTTGGTAATAGTGTTATTTGGAAACCAGCCAATCTCACCCCCGCCAGTGCCGTCGCCCTTACTGAAATTATTGATCGTCAAGGCCTACCACCTGGTACCTTTAATCTTATTTTAGGTAGCGGCAGTGATATTGGTGACGCTCTTATCCATTCAAATCAAATTAATGCGGTGAGTTTTACAGGCTCTGTCGATACCGGTCGTAAAGTCGCCACAGCAACCGCGCCTAACTTTGTACGCTGTCAACTTGAGATGGGCAGTAAAAATGCATTAGTGATTGCCGATGATGCAGACATTGATATCGCTGTCGAAGCAACCATTATGGGATCGTTTTCAGGCACAGGACAAAAGTGTACTGCCTCTTCCCGCTTAGTGGTAATGGACAACATTCATGATGCTTATGTCGAAGCCCTGATTGACCGTATCCATACTCTAAAAGTCGGTCATGCTCTTGAGGATGGTATTTTTATGGGGCCAGTTGTTGATGGTAACCAATTAAAATCTAATATGAATTGGGTTGAAAAAGCCCAACAACAAGGCGCTGAATTAGGCTGTGGTGGCGAACAACTAACCCGCGCTCATGACGGTTTTTATATGGCACCAACATTGTTCTTAAATACCGATAACCATTGGAGTATTAACCAAGAAGAAGTCTTTGCGCCATTGGCTTGTGTTATTCGAGTCACCGATATTGAGCACGCAATCGCCACCGTTAATGATACCCGTTTTGGTTTAACTGGCGGTATTGTTACTCAAAGTTTACGTACTAGTGCTTTATTTAAACAGCAAGCACAAACAGGCTGTGTGATGGTTAACCTTCCTACTGCGGGCACTGATTACCATGTTCCTTTTGGCGGTCGCAAACAATCCAGTTTCGGTCCTCGTGAGCAAGGTCAATATGCGAAAGAGTTCTACACCATAGTTAAAACGGCTTATCAACGTCCATACTAAGGAATGCTTGTATGTATAACGATCATATTATTATTGATGGGTTGCAATATTGCCATTGGGATCGCCCCTACTTTAAGCGCTTACAAGCCAGTGGTATCACAGCGGTACACGCAACTATGGTTTATCACGAAGATGCACGACAAACCCTGACTCGGTTTGGTGAATGGAATCGATTATTTGAGCAACATGCAGATCTCATTATGCCAGTACGCAGTGCTGACGATATTAAAATTGCCAAAGCAACGCATAAAGTGGGGATTTTTTTAGGCGCACAAAACTGCTCACCTATTGATGATGAAATTGATTTAATAGCAATCATGCGCCAGCAAGGGCTATTGATCATGCAGCTTACTTATAATAACCAAAGCTTGCTCGCGACCGGGTGTTATGAACAAGAAGATAATGGCGTTACTCGGTTTGGTAAACAAGCTATCGCTGAGATGAATCGCGTTGGTATGATCATCGACATGTCACACAGCGCAGAACGCTCAACCTTAGAAGCGATTGATGTATCATCACGACCAATTTGTATTAGTCATGCTAATCCCTCATTTGCTCATTCAGCACGGCGCAACAAATCCAATCAAGTTATTCGCTCACTTGCTCGACGTAAGGGCTTAATTGGCTTTAGTTTATACCCCTTTCATTTACCTAACGGTAGTCAATGTCGTCTAGATGATTTTTGTCGCATGGTTGCAACCACAGCAGAAATGGTTGGAGTCGAACACCTTGGCATTGGTAGTGATCTATGCTTAAACCAACCACAATCAGTCTTAGAGTGGATGCGTAATGGCCGCTGGTCAAAAACCATGGATTATGGAGAAGGCAATTCTAATAATTCAGGTTGGCCAGAAAGTCTTGCTTGGTTTAATGACCAGCATGGAATGGAGAATATTTATCAAGGACTTATTAAACATGGTTTTAATGATACCGAAACCGCACAGATACTGGGGGGAAATTGGTTTAATTTCTTGCAACAAGGCTTAGTTCCAATAGCACATTAGCAACGAATAACTAAAAAAGAACAAATCCAATCTATTAGGCGTTGTTTTCTGGTCTGAGGAAAGAGCGATCTACTACCTTAGCAATACGGGAGATAGAGCATGTCAGAAAAACCCAATACGATAACCCCCGATCCTATACCACGAACAGCCATCGAAAAATTGGAATTATTAAACCCAGTAATGTGGCTGAGTGGTGGTTTCATTGGCCTTTTTATCGTCACGGCTCTCTATGATAAGACCTTGCTAACAACCATCGTTAACAGCGGCTTTGCTTGGGCTATTACATTCTTTGGGCCTTACTGGCAGGTATTACTATTACTAACATTTTTAATTGGGATTGCGCTTGCCATAGGCAAAACGGGTGGGGTCGTATTAGGTAATCTCGCTAAACCTGAAATTGATGGCTTTCGCTGGGTCGCTATTTTACTGTGTACTTTACTCGCAGGAGGAGGCGTATTTTGGGCGGCGGCAGAACCGATTGCACATTATATTACAGTACCGCCCCTTTATGGCGATCCTGATAATACATGGCAAAGAGCCGTTAATGCTCTAGCACAATCATTTATGCATTGGGGATTTCTCGCTTGGGCAATAACAGGCAGTTTAACCTCAATTGTATTAATGCACCTTCATTATGATAAAGGCTTACCCTTACAACCACGAACATTACTCTATCCATTATTAGGCAAGCGAGCACTCACTGGTGCGACAGGCTCATTAATTGATGCTTGCTGTATTGTCGCTGTCGCCGCTGGCACTATTGGTCCAATAGGCTTTTTAGGATTACAAATAAGTTTTGCTTTAAATAGCTTATTTGATATTCCTAACGGCTTCACGACTCAGCTCATTATTGTGCTATTGGCTATCGTTATTTATACCATTTCAGCCTTAAGCGGTCTAAACCGTGGTATTCAACTTCTCAGCCGCTGGAATGTGATCCTCGCATTAGGGCTAATGATATATATTTTAATTATCGGACCGACAGGGTTCATTATTAATGGTTACCTGCAAGGTGTGGGCACCATGATCAATAACTTTATTCCGATGGCGACCTACCGTGGTGATGAAGCTTGGCTTAGCTGGTGGACAGTTTTTTTCTGGGGCTGGTTTCTTGGTTATGGTCCAATGATGGCGATTTTTATCTCCCGTGTCTCCCGCGGCAGAACCATACGCCAATTAATCTTGATGCTAAATATTTGCGCGCCACTGATCACCTGCTTTTGGTTCACTATCGTCGGTGGTACAGGTATTGCTTTTGAAATGGCCTCCCCAGGCTTAGTTAGCGAAGCGTTTGCAGGGTTCAATTTACCTGGGGCACTACTGGCAATAACCCAGCATCTGCCTTTTCCAACCCTTATTTCAATTCTATTTTTAATTTTAACCACCATCTTCATTGTAACGACCGGCGATTCCATGACTTATACCATCAGTGTTGTGATAAGTGGCGATACTGAGCCTAATGCGTTTATACGAACGTTTTGGGGAATAATGATGGGACTAACGGCAATCATTTTGATCTCTTTAGGTTCAGGCGGAATATCGGCTCTACAGTCATTTATCGTTATCACTGCCGTCCCCGTATCACTAATCTTACTGCCTTCATTGTGGGACGCACCTCGGCTTGCGGCACAAATGGCAAAACAACAAGGACTCTAATCTTAAAGCGTTCATAACATAGCAGCTTATCAAACCTAAATAACAATAAGCCTAAATAACAATAAAAGGGTGAACAACATGAAAACACACAGTTGCAACGCAACCAACATGTCCCTACGCAACCCTGCTGTTGTCATGCAACCTAAAAAGCTCGGCGCAATGCATCAAAACCGCCTTAGCTTTGTACGGATCCTTATTCGTCGTATGGCCAATCAGCAATGGAAAATCACGCCAACAGTGTGGAATATATCTTCGCAAGGATACGGAATCGCCCAATATCGCTTAGATACTCCCAACCAGCATTATCATTTAGTGGTGTTTTCAAATGCCATTAATGATGAAGATCGCAATGATCGTGTTATCGCTGAAAAGTGGGATGTGACATTTGCCTTGGTGATCGGTGATGTCGATGATGTATTGTTTGATCAGCTCCATAATAATGTTCCCCTTCAAGAAGCTGGGCGCTTATCAAGTCAAGTATTGGTACTTGCGCGCGCCAACAAAAGTGTCAGAATATTCAATCACCTCATAGAAAAATTAGCGCAAGGACAACAGCCAGATACTCAGTTACTTGCTGATGTGGGCTACATTCTTCGTACTACTGCTGTTTATGGTAATGGTAAATTTGGTATTGCTGATTTTGAACTCTTAGAAGATAACCCTGATTTAAGTCTCTCTTTTAGTGCGCAGATGTGCGCGGTATATATTCTGCGTCAATTTAGCCTTGACTGGGTACACTTTCTCGCCCAGCAACAAGCAAATGGCAACGCGACAACGTTAGCACGTCCATTACAACGTTATCTTGGTATTGGTAACGCCACAGGGCTCGGTATGGCACCTTATTTAATTCGCCACCCGCGTATTATTGATCAATGGATGACCACCCGTGAAACTGCGATTGCAATTGCGATGGCAAACCCAATAACACCCACCAGCCGCTTACAATTAGCACCATTACTGCAACGTGCCATTGAACATTTACACCAGATAACAACGATTGATGTTTATCAACGTCAGTTAAATGCTGTCGCAATTACCGAGCTTCAAACTATTTTGGAGCAACTCATATTTAGCTCTACCGATGATGGCAATTGGCAACAGCTGTTAGCCAAATACCACCTTATGAGCCAAGAAACGCAAGAGATTTTAACCGCCTGTATCCTTGAGCTATACCCCGAGCAAGTAGACATGCTGGAAAATAATTTCAATGCAGATGAAACCTTATCGTTAAGCACTGGCATCTGCGTTAGCGATCTCATATTGCTCTTACAACAACGCTATCAATGGGCGTTAGAGATTGATTTCTACCAGCCACTTAATCATTACTGGTTTTGGTACCGTTCAAAAGATAAAGAAGAACCTCGTATTGGGATCAGAGGCCAAGAAGTAGGAGAAGAAAAAGAATTAGCACTTGATATTGCTCGACAAGTTTTCTTTTTATATCAAGAACTACAGCGCGCATCACCACAAGAAACTCTTGCGACTTTTTTATTAAAACACCCACAATACCGCGCGATTGCACGCCGAACATGGACGCTTGGCCAATGTGCTATGGGGGATATTCAAATAAATATTCTTGATAAGCACACACTGCCAATACATTTACTTCGGTGTAAATTAGCCATATTTGGCGCAACAAAATTTGATCCTCGCTCTGACCGTTGGTTACGTGTGACCTTTTTTCAAGGTGCTCCACTTTCTGATGAGTTACACCCTGATGAATGGTTATTTCCACTCTTACCAACGACAGCTACAGATATCAAGGAGTTCCCATGATTAACGTTTCTCATAATGAATTAATCACCCAATGCACTAAAGCCTTTGAAGGGTTACAGCGTCAATGTGGTGAATCTGATATGATCGCGAATATGGTGGTTGATTTAGAGATGGTGGGATTAAACGGTGTTTCTCACTTTGTTAATGCACTGCATTTTTTAGCCCTTGAACAAGATGAAGCTGTTTATGTCGAACCTGTTATCGACCAGCAACTCACGGCAAATTTATTTGGCTGTAGTATATTGTGTCATTTACCAAATTTACTTGATTTCACGTTAGATAACTTAGCTAATCGCTCATCTATTGTGCTTAATATCACTCAATGTCATCATCGCTGGCTCGCCTTTAGTGAATTAATTAAACTGGCAGGTAAAGGGCTCTCCGTTAAAGCACAGTGGCTTAATAGTAGTGATTATAAACAAGTCATCTATATATTAAATGCGGGAGAATTATTACCTGAACTCTATATTGTCAATCATAAAGCCACGACAAGTGAATTATTGTCAATAATGGATTTACAGTCACTATCGATAGAGATCAGCAAAAAAACATTTACGTTTCCTTTTATAAAAGAAAATTACCAACATCTTTCATCCTGTGATTTACAAGCTGCAAAACAACATGCGTGGAAACATGGTATATCGATAGCCGTTGAACACTGGCAAATAATAAAAAATGCAGCGAGTGAAATATTAGTGGAATCAAATGAAATATCACCACTGAGTGAAAGCTAATAAACATTGGCCACAAAAAAGCCGTTATACAAAATATAACGGCTTAACTAACGTGATATAAATAATAAGAAAGAACATAAAAGTTAAACAAACAGCATCATATCTATCATCTAAAAAAACAAAACATTCTTTACGAGTTAAATTCAACTCAAAAATAAACAGGTCCGACTTACAAATTGCAAACTCATTATAAAATCATCGTTACTGACAGGTAATAATCTCTTTATTGTTTTTTTATTGCCACACAACACAATACTTAATAAAAGCTTATAACATCAAACATTAAGCAAAAAAAAGCCTCAATAATCAATACGTAGCATATTAATATTTAGCATATAATTTAGCGCAAATATTAAAATAAAGACACATTTATTATCTGAATAAATACTGAATACTATAAAATCAAAATTGCAATGAGAGTCTATTTTTCTTTATGCTAAGCACAATAAACGACAAAAAAAATAACTTTCTATTTATAATAACGGTAATAACATGCGTTCAGATATTAATATAATTATGTCAAAACTTATTAATTTTATTATTCTAGCTATAATACTAACAATACCTATTGCTGTTATTGATTATGATGTTATTTATTTAAAGGATAACATTCCAGAACAATCATTAACTGAATATACACAAGAATTATTATTATTTATTTGTACGATGATATTTTTCTATTTAGGAATAACGAAAGTAATTTATCGTCGTTGTGCTTTTATAGTTGCGGGATTTTTTACCTGTATGCTAATAAGAGAATTAGATCTGTTTTTTGACCAATTGGTTTTTCATGGATTTTGGGTATATCCTGCTGCGGCAATCGCCATTATGGCATTAATATATGCCAACCAACAACGACAACAAACACTGTCCGCTTTAGCTGAATTTATGAGTAATAGCTACTTCCCTATTTTATGTTTAGGCTTAGGTATAACCTTGATTTACTCTCGCTTATTTGGCATGGGTGAAATGTGGCATCTTGTTTTAGGCAACGACTTTCATCGAGTAGTAAAAAATATTGCTGAAGAAAGTTCTGAATTATTGGGTTATTGCTTAATGTTTTATGCCTCCATAAATTACGTTGTCAGTTACCTCAAGTATGACTATGACCACCATTAACAGAAATAATACGCCGACTGTTATGGTTTAAATAGTAAAAACAATAAGAATCAAACAATAAGGGGCTGATAGTTACTATATAACTATCAGCCCCCTTGTTATTTAACGCGTTAGCTAGTTCATCGGTACTTGCATGGCTTGCGATTTATCAGCTGTCATCACAAATTTTAGTTCACCACCGACTTTAAATTCAGTGTGATTAAAGAACAATCCGTTATCTAACGGTTTACCATTAATAGACACCGATTTAATGTACATATTATCATCAGCATTATTTAATGCTTTCACGGTAAAGAAACCATCTTTTACGGGTAATCGCACTTCATCAAATAATGGACGACCAACGGTATAAACAGGCTCAGCGGCATTGACTTGATAAAAGCCCATCGCCGACATTACATACCAGGCCGACATTGAACCGACATCTTCATTACCAATAATGCCAGCAGGCTCTGCAAAATACATTTTATCTAGAATATGATCGACCACTTCTTGGGTTTTCCAAGGTTCGGCAGTCCAATTATAAAGATATGGAATATGGTGCGAAGGCTCATTACCAAATGCAACCTGACCAATCATGCCTGACATATCAGCGGTTTCTGTACCTTTACTGCCCGCGGTAAAGGTGGCATCTAAGTTTTTAGCAAACGCTGCTTGCCCACCCATTTGATCTTGTAATCCTTTGATATCGTGTGGCACAAACCATGTCCACTGCCATGCATTACCTTCAGCATAAGGGCCTGACTCATGGGCGGTTTTATACGGATCAAACGGAGTAATAAAATCACCGTCAATGGTTAACGGCCGCATAAATCCAGACACACCATGTTCTGCATACTCGATTGAATTATTATCAAAGTAGCGCTTAAATGCTTGTGAACGCGCTAGATATTGTTGCTCAAGTTCTGTATTACCTGCCGCTTTCGCTATTTGCGCAATCGCCCAATCATAAAACGCATTTTCTAAACCGTAAGACACCGATTCTTTAATATTTTCAGCATTTTCATTCGTAACAGGCACAAAACCATGTTGTTGAGAAAACTTAACCGCATCGGGTAACACCCGTTTTAAAACATCGAGATCCCACTCTTGAGCTAATGTTGCATGCTCATCATAAGTAGATGATTCAACCGCTGCTTGTAGTGCTTGTTGTTTTTCTTGTAAGGTAAATTCATTAGGGAATTTGGTGATTGCATCAGCAATTACCGCTACTGCTGGATAACCAATCATGGTACCCGTCTCATCCCCTAAGTGTTCCCACTTCGGTAATAAGCCGCTCTCTTGCCATTTTTGAACCATATTCTTAGCATACTGTACCGCACGCTCTGGCTCGGTAATGGTTTTTAATGGATGCAACGCACGGAAAGTATCCCACAGTGAATACACTGAAAAATTTGGCTGTTCCGGTGTCGCTTGACCATAGGCAATCGAGTAGTTGCCCTCACCATTACGAATCGAGCCTTTACCCATGCCTCTAAATTCACCAGTGACATCTTGGTGTACTTGCGGCGCTATTTTTGTATGGTAAAGCGCAGTATAGAAGATTTCTTTTTGCTCAGATGTGCCGCCTTTAACATCAAAATTTAGTGCTCGTTGCCATTTCTTCACCGCCGCCATTCGCGCTTCATCAAACGATTGCTGTCCTTCAGCATCATGGTTAGCTTTAGCGCCATCGGCACTTACCGCAGAGATTGCAACGGCAGCATTAACAATCTGAGTATCACCGCCTTCAAACTCAACATAGGCAGTAACGTCAGCTTTAATGCGTTTAACTGGCTTACCTGCATCATCACGCAGTAATTCTGAAACATGTTCGGCAGTTAAGCCTGCTACCGGTTTACCGTTAGCAAGGATAACCACATTTTTGATTTTTTTATCAAAGGTTGCATGGAAGAATATTTTCTGATTTTTCGCCCAACCAGAAAAATGGGCCGCGTCTCTTTCACCGGTGATGGTATAACCATCTTCACTGACGGTTAATTGATTACGTAATGAAGTCGAACCCCAGTCACTGTTTAAAATCGAATTTAAATCAATTTTTAATTTCTGATCAGCGCCTTGAGGATAAGTATAGCGATGAAAACCAACCCGCTCAGATGCGGTTAATTCTGCTTTAATATTATTATCGGCAATTTCAACGCTGTAATAACCCACTTCTGCCTGCTCAGAGGTTTTATCCATTTTAACCGCAATCGCTTTACTGTAATCATCGCTATCTTCAATGTAGTGTTGATTATCTTCAGTAAACGGTAAAAACAGAATATCACCTAAGCCGCCCATACCGGTGCCACTTAAATGAGTATGCGAAAAACCAAATAAAGTATCTTTATCGTAATGATAACCTGATGAAGAATGCCAACCCATTAGCTCAGTGTCCGGTGACAACTGAATCATGCCTTCAGGCACCACTGCACCAGGAAAGGTATGACCATTAAAGCCAGTACCAATAAATGGATCGACAAATTTAGTATTGCCCGTTAGCACTATCTCAGGTGCCGTTTTATCGGGCACAACAGTGGTATTGTTATAGATGGTTTCGTCATTACACCCTGTCAGTGCTGCTGCGACCATTAGTGCCAAAGGCAATATTTTCATTGTCGACATATCCATTCCCTAGCTCATCACGTTGACTGTAGATTGTTATATTTGGAACTACAGTGAAAAGTTTGTGGCAGGATTATCAATAAAGTTAATAGCAGGAGATATAGGATTAATTACGCATTCACAGGCTTTTTGTAACAGCAATTATACGCTGTGATACACCGCATATTCTTCAAACCGTTATTTTGGACTCAATGTCACAGTTTTAATTATATTACCCATAAAAAAAACCGTTACGTATATTGCCGTAACGGTTTCTAAATATCACAGGTATAGACAATAATGATTAAATAACAGCTTTACCTTGTACCCATACTTTTGCCACATTTTCAGGTTGAGCAAGCGTAATGATTTTTTCTAAAATATCTTTTGCACTGTCAAATTGAGGCCAAATACGTAAATTTCCGATACCAGAATTAGCTTTAATCACTATTGCATCAAAATGATACCCTTGTTCAAATAAGCCCACTTTAGCATCAAGCACCTGTCCACCGCCGACTGTGGCCATCCAAAATGCTTCTACAAAACTAATGCGCGCATTGGCAGTACCGCGCTCAGACGCAGGTAAGTAAATATCCACCCCTTCTTCACGGACACGGGAATGACTGACGGCATCAAAACTGGCGCGGAAAATAGACGGTGATGGCGCTCCCGCAATATCACTGCCTAAACCGATTTGTACGCCGTGATCCAATAATTCACGTGCTGGCATCGCCGCATTCGCAAAATACATATTTGATAATGGGCAGTGACCAATACCCGCTTTAAACTGGTTAATTTTTTCAATATCAGCTTGATTAAGAAAAATAGAGTGAGCAAGAATCGATTTATTATTCAGTAGCCCCATATCAGCATAAATCGTCACGTCACTGACACCGTAATGTTGAATGCTGTAATCACGCGCCCAATCACTTTCAGAGCAATGGGTTTGCATATGAAGATCATAGCGTTGTACTAAACCACCTAACTGTTGCAATAGTTCACTGGTGCAACTTGGTACAAAACGCGGCGTGATCACCGGATGTACTAAGCGTGACTGATTTCCGGCCAGTTCAAATACGTTATTAACAAACAATTCAGTGTCATCAATTGCCTGTGTCACACTTGGTTCACAGTAATAAGCTGGACATTGGTCACTATTGTCCATGTTCACTTTACCGACAAAAGCACGTTGACCGACATTCAAACATGTTTGTGCGAGTAACTCCGTCGATTGGCGGTGAATAGAAGCGAAATACACAGCACTAGTAGTACCATTAGCTAATAATGTTTTAGTGACATCTTGATATACATTTGCTGCAAAATCATTATCTGAATAACGGTTTTCAAGTGGAAAAGTGTAATTTTGAAGCCAATCATACAGAGGTAAATCAAGCCCTTTACCTGCTTGTGGCCATTGTGGTGCATGGCAATGCAAATCCACCAAACCCGGTAATAAATACTCCCCTTTAGGGATCACTTGTAGGCTATCATTACGCTTAAACGCCGCTAATAAGTCAGCATATTCAGGGTGCTGCGGCGGGTAAGTTGCAGCAATATTCCCTTGATGATCAATCAATAATAACCAATCAATATTGAATTCAAATTCACCTTTTACTGGACAGTGAAAGCAATCAGCAAGGACAGCAAATTTAATCATTGTTATATCAATCATGCGTTATTCTCTGTGTGTGTTTGAGTATCTATTTGGGTAACGGTTTCAGCTGCAACAGGTTGATCTTCATTAGGCAAAATGAAATTCAAAATCACCGCGGCTAAGGCACCAATCGCAATGCCTGAGTTAACTAAGTAACCGATTAACTCAGGTAAGGCGTAAACTAATTCACGAGGCATTAACACCGCACCAAGTGACAACATAATAGGTAAACCGACCACTAACATATTACGTTCATTAAGGTTGATATGCTGAATCACTCGAAAACCATTCATCGCAATAACCACACAAATAACGGTGAAAATACCAGAAATAACAGCATGGGGAATCGAAGCAATAATACTGGTTAATTTAGGCATTAAGCCTAGCAATAACAGAATAAAGCCACCGGCAATAATCGCATGGCGTGAGGCAACACCCGTGACGGCAATAATGCCAGCATTGGTTGAATAACCCGTAACAGGGCTACCACCTAATGCTGCACAAAAGAAATGTCCTACCGCTTCACCGGTTGCACCACGATTTAAGCGCTCATCTTTTAGCTCAACGCCAGTCACCGCACTCACGGCACACCATGTGCCAGTAGTTTCAACTAACACAATCATTGAGATAAATAACATCGTCAAAATGGCAATGGGATCAAATGTTAACTCACCAAAAGGCAATAAACTCGGCAATTTAAACCACGCCGCTGTTGTTACCGATGAGAAATCCGTCATGCCATAAAAAGAAGCTGTTAACGTACCTAATACAATCGCACTTAACACTGAGGTTAGTCGCAACCAATGCAATGACTTAAACAAACAACCTAATAAAATAAAGCTTGATAGTGACACCATACTCACCAACGCAATCACAATGTTTTCAGTTGGTCGCTCGCCACTGTAAATACCATTAAACGCGATTGGTAATAATGAAATTCCTACCACAATGATCACAGTACCGCCTACAATCGGTGGCACTAATTTTCGAACTGCTTTACTAAATAAATTTAATGGCTTACCCAGCAACGCAACGAATAGTGCAACTGGAATTAACGCGCCATACACCGCTCCCATTCCCATGGTTTGACCAATAGCAGCAATAGCTCCAATCGGAATATAAGACGGCCCTTGCATCACGGGTAGTTTTAATAAACACCGCGACTGAATAATGGTCGCCAATCCTGCAACCACAAATGTCATTTGAATAAGTGCCGATGTATCAGACACCGTTAGTGATAATAAACCCGCTAAAATAATTGGAACAATATATAGATCCATCGCTAAAACATGTTGCGCCCCCAAAGAAAGCGAGCGAGGAAGTGATATTTTTTCATCGATATTAATCATGTGTCGGTATACCAATTAATAAACTAACGAAGGCAGTTATTGTGTAAGACTGCGACTAATTTCAATTGACGTTGAATAAAAAACATTCATATCAATAAATAACATATCAGAACAATAAACACTTATTGTTCAATAGATTGCGTATATGTTAAGCGTTATTATTAACCAAGCAGAATATAAGATGGCGGGATTTTACCTGAAAAAAAACCAAAGGCAATCGATTGCGTTGCGATTTAAATTAACATCGCCAAGAGCGATAATCAGCGTCTTTTTAGGTATGAAATTCATCTTTGCGAAGTAATACCGAGAATAAAATCCCCCTAAAAGCACTTAGGCTATAGGGGGATGTTTTTTAACGTAAAGCCGTCATTGCTGCTTCATAGTTCGGTTCATGTTTAATTTCAGCCACAAGCTCGCTATACGTCACTTGTCCGGTCTCATTAATAACAATCACCGCACGTGCTGCTAAGCCTTTCAACGGACCCGCGTTAATATTTACACCGTAGTCTTGAGTAAATTCAGGCGCGCGGAAAAATGATGCCATCTTCACGTTTTCAATCCCTTCGGCAGCACAGAAACGGCTTGCTGCAAACGGTAGATCCGCAGAAATACATACGACAACCGTATTATCAATTTCAGCCGCCGCTTTATTAAACGCACGCACACTCATCGCACAAGTTGGTGTATCAACACTTGGAAAGATATTTAACACCACTTTTTTTCCTGCTAGCGAACTTAGTGTCAAATCACTTAGATCAACACCACAAAGTGTAAACGCTGGCGCTTGTTGTCCTGATTGTGGAAATACACCAGAAATTGAGACTTTCTTTCCTTCAGCAGTTACTGACATAACATTCACCTTTTTTATTATTTTAAAATTCATTATTCCATAAAAGAGCAGAAATATAGTGGTCTACTTTTATATAGATAACAATACTCAAAAATTCAATACATACGCTCAAGGGATGTTTATAATAATACAGAAATAATAAACCACAGATAAAAAGTGGAATTAAAGTCAAATTTTAAAAATATAACCAATTGAAAATAAACTATTTATTCAAATAGCGTTAAGACTTAGTTAAATCTCACAGTCAAATAAAGAGAATGATAACTATTATTAAAAACAGAGATATTATATTTAATGAAAATCAGCGATAACACCAAAAAAAATGCAATATGGCTGGTATCTAGCCTTATCTTAATCAATATAGCCGTATGGGTTATTGCGGTCATTGCCTTTCATCATCATCCAGAAATGCTGGGTATGTCCCTTTTGGCCTGGTCACTTGGTTTGCGTCATGCTGTCGATGCCGATCATATTGCCGCCATTGATACCACGACTCGTAAAATGATGGAGCAAGGTAAAAAACCTATCACTATCGGAACATTTTTCTCACTGGGCCATTCAACGATTGTGATGCTAGCCGCCGCAGCGATTGCATTAACCGTTGGCACCTTTAAGTCAAAAATCCCTTTTATTAGTGATATCGGCGGTATTATTGGTACTAGCGTATCAATTTTATTTTTATTGATAATGGCCTATATCAACCTTCGTATTTTCTTATCGGTTTATAAAAAATTTAGCGCCTATAAACAAGGTATTCGTCCATCCAATGCGGATGTAAATATTCAATTAACCGGCCCATTAAATAAACTTTTTCACTTTTCTTTTAAATTTATAAATAAAAGCTGGCATATGTATTTTATTGGCTTTTTATTTGGACTTGGTTTTGATACTGCGAGTGAAATTACCTTATTAGCACTGTCAGCAACCAATGCTTCTCAAGGAATGAATATCTGGTTAATTATGATTTTCCCGATTTTATTTACCGTTGGCATGTCGTTAATTGATACCCTTGATAATCTGGTTATGATCGGTGCTTATGGCTGGGCATTCTCAAAACCATCACGTAAGCTTTATTACAATATGACCATCACAGGTATTTCTGTGATTGTGGCATTGATCATCGGTGGCTTAGAGGCACTGAGCGCTATTGCTTCAAGTTTAAAATTAAACGGTTCGTTTTGGAACGGTATTAATACCATGACCGATCACTTTGGCATGGTCGGTATTGGGGTGGTTGTGATATTTATTGGTTGTTGGGTATTATCTATTCTTAATTATAAACTGCGTCGTTACGATCAACTTGATCAGCCAATTTAATTAAGCTCTGGTTATCTGCTTTCTTTATCGATAACGGTCGCACGCATTGCGGCCGTTTTATTATCTCACTTTCTAATAATGTATTTACCCGTCATCACAACAGCGACCTCTCTGCTCCTCTCTCTCCCCCAAAGCACCAATTATTCCCATGATGTAATAATCTTTTACTATTTCATGTAATTGTTTTGTTTTTGGTAATTGTTATTATAGCTCCATCGAAACGCAGACAGCGTTGACAACAATTATCAAGATAAGGTTACACGACTCATGAAAACAGTTATTAAAGCAATTATCGCTACCGCTATTATCGCCACTTCTTACACTGCATCAGCACGTGATGGCGCATTCACAGGTAACGTTAGTTTCAATAACCAAGCCAATAATGCTGTTGTAGCCAGCCACTACGCTGTAAGCGGCACTGCTGATAAATCACATTCAGGGATTGTGGTAACCAACAACAACAGCCACATGAGCTTTAATGAAAAACTATTATCAGCAGCTGACAAATAATTAACTCACTGTTTTTATTATTAAATCATCTTCATCAAACCGTTTTACCCTATTTTTAATTACCATCTATTTTGTAAAAGTGTTTTGGTATTAGCCTCTATTGTTACTTAAATGATAGGGCGTAGAATGAAGTTATTGAAGCAAACAGTGACACCAAAATCGGTAAGGATATACATTTCTCCTACAGTATATCCCTCAACGTAAACTCAAATTCAGACTTATGGCTAACGCGGTAAGTCACTATAAATTAATAAATAATTATCGGAGTTTTACTATGAGCAATGTATTTTACATGCCACCTGTAACCTTAATGGGTCCTAACGCTATTCAATCTCTAGGTGCTGAACTTGCATCAAAAGAATTGAAAAAAGCCCTTATCGTCACTGACGGTGTGTTAGTTGAAGTGGGTCTGGTTAGCAAGCTAACAGATGAGCTAAAAGCACATAACTTAGATTTTGTTATTTACGATGGTGTGCAGCCAAACCCAACTGAGAAAAACATTGAAGATGGCCTTGCGCTTCTTGCACAAAGCAATGCCGATTTTGTGATTTCATTTGGTGGTGGTTCTTCTCACGATACAGCTAAAGGTATCGCATTAGTTGCTGCTAACGGTGGTCATATTCGTGATTACTCAAAAGGCGTGCATCTATCTAAGAAACCACAACTGCCATTGGTAACAGTGAACACAACCGCGGGTACAGCATCAGAAATGACAGTATTTGCGATCATCACTAACCAAGAAGATGAAACCAAATATCCAGTAGTTGATAAGCACTTCACCCCTATTATTGCGGTTAACGATTCAGAATTAATGGTCGCAATGCCTAAGTTCCTAACGGCAACCACAGGGATGGACGCATTAACTCACGCGGTTGAAGCGTATGTTTCAACAGCTGCAACGCCAATCACTGATGCATCTGCAATCAAAGCGATTGAGTTAATTGTTAACAACTTAGAAGCTGTAGTGAATAACGGTCAAGACCGTGAAGCACGTGATGCAATGCAGTACGGTGAGTACCTTGCTGGCATGGCATTCTCAAATGCTTCTTTAGGTTACGTGCACTCAATGGCGCACCAATTAGGGGGGGTTTACGACCTGTCACACGGTTTATGTAACGCAATCTTATTGGCTGAAGTTTCACGCTTTAACGCCAAACAAGTACCAGAGCGTTTTGTTGATATTGCTAAAGCGATGGGTATCGACACCGCCGCAATGACCCAAGAGCAAGCAGTAAATGCAGCCCTTGAAGCGATTGATGCACTATCTGAAAAAGTAGGCACTAAGCAACGTTTAACTGATTTGGGTGTAACTGAAGATAAACTCGCATTTATGGCGCAAAATGCCCTAAATGATGCCTGTTCTTTAACTAACCCACGTCAAGCGAGCCTAGAAGAAATCGTTAATATCTTCAAAGCTCGGATGTAATTTAGCTTAATTTTATTGATAATTAATCTATCAAAAAGGGCGTAGAAGCTAGCTTCTACGCCCTTTTGCTATTTGGGTTTGTTTCCAGTTTCAGTCAATTTCTGACGTTCTTATCACCAGCGGACATTTCTAAATGGGGCTTACAGCCTAAATTCATACAACAGATGTTATGTGAAATGGGTGGGTAAAATTGCCTTAGATTGGTGAGGTTTGTTGTGGTTGAATCGTTTGGTGATCACAACAAGTTAGCTAGAGAGTCAACTCATTATTGGACAGAAATGAGCTACAGCTTTCGCTAAATTAGCATTTAACGGATTAGTTTATGTAAGGGCTTCAAATACATTGCCAAATTCCTTTAGCCCCTACAAACGCTGGGATTAGTATTCTATCAACCAAGGTGCTAGTTGGATGCAAAAACACGTCTAAGTTTCCAGACCTTATATCTTCTGACATTTGATGAAGATGAAGTTAGGGTTATTTGATAGGTAGGTGTAAGTTTCACTATCCATATCCTTTACTTTTTCGTCTACTTCACCTTCTGAAATTTGCGTAATTACTAGACCATTTTGAGTCAAAGCATTGGTGATCTCTGTTAATGAGCGACGGTAAAACTTAACTTGGACTGGTTTACCTACTGTATCCCACTCTTGCTGAACTAATTCACGCTCAAAATAATTTCCTGACTTAGAACATTCAAAATCTGCGAATGGATGGTGAGTAGAGAATATAAATGATCCTCCAATTTTTAGAATACGATGGATATCAGCAAATAGTGGATTGAGGTCTTCTAGATAATGAACCATTAGGGGAGATATCACCATGTCAGCACTTGCATCTATTTCATTTGGCAGCCCTACGGATAGGTCTTGCGCATAAGCATCAACTTTATTGCTTACACCAGCTAGTTCAGCTTTTCTTGCAACTAGTTGGATCATTTCTTCAGCATAATCAACACAAGTAACTTTCGCAGCACCTTGAGCAAGAAGGTATTGAGCGTAAACACCTGACCCACAGCCTAGATCAACCACTCTAAGATTTACCAATGTCGGTAGCATTGATTGAAGCGTTGGTCGCTCCAAGTTTGCGTTATAAATATTGTCTTGAATAACTTCGTCGTATTCACTGGCAAATGTTGAGTACATATCTAATTTCATTGAACTTTATCCTTCGTCATTGAGATCCCAAATTGGTCGCATATCATACAAGAAAAGAGTAGTTGTAGCACCGCTTAGTTTGTGGCTAATTCTGTTCGTTATCTCGTAGAGGTAGTGAAAAACTTATGGCTGTTTTCATTAGTTAAAATAAGGCAGATATTTCTAGTTGCCCTGCCACTGACACACCTAATTAAGAAGAAATGGGGCAGAAATGAGCCAGCTATGAAAGCTAGAGGTATGGCAACATTGTTGTGAAGTGCTAGTGCATGAGTAAAATTGCACTAGCAAAAGGCGGGATTAGTTATGTTATTTTTGCACTAAGTGCCGTTATGGTAAATACCGTGCGTTGGGAATCAGTCTTAACGTTTATTATGGCGTAACTAGCTTGGGATCAGAGAAGTTACAACTTGAGTATGTGTAAACTCTTTCCATCCTTACCGTGTACTTTTGTATACGTTTTTTTAAGCGATCTCCTCTGGTCATTGTAAAAGCATCAACAAATAACTAAAGAAGCCTTACAAGTCAATCCTATAGATAATTCGGCTGAAGCTCCTTGTTTATTATTCTAATGGTTGCATTAACCCCAAGATTTCCGTCTGAGCGCCATATTTCTTGTAGAACAAAGAAAAGGAAAAAACTCGTGTAAACACGGGATGACTGATCTATCTTCACCAAGGTCATGCTCTAGTTCTTGAACTTTGAACTGAAGTTCTCTCATCACATTAAAAATTGGCTTGAGAATTTTTATGATAAACCAAGTGGCATGAGGTGAGCTTGCTTCGATTATCTTAGGGTACAATAAAAATTCAAATTCAGTCATTATGTTGCCATGAAAGTCATGGTGATAAGTGAATGAGTTACTGCCATTAGCATCACAAATTGAATAACATTTTTTGCTAATCTTATTTCGCTTAGTTTCAGCTACTTCATCTAAATATATATCATATATGATGTCCCACCATTCTGAGAGTGGGTCATTTGTATTGGAACCACCACTTAGCTTTGACAAATTATAGTACCTAGCTGTAAGTGCAAATTCATGAATAAAATGAATCATACTCCACTCGATTCCATCATGGTAAAAACCATCTACAGGTAAGTCATGACGTACTGCGATACTCTTAATCGAAGAATATAAGTCTTTAATCTTGTGACCGTATTTATGCTTAAGTTGCTTGTCCGTCATAACTTCAAGTTTATTCTCAAGCATGTATTCCAGAAGTATGGTTAACTTCATGAGTCTTTCTATCCCAATCGATAACTGAAAAAATGCTGAATAAAATAGCCCTTTTTCCTTATCTCCCATATTCGCCTTCCTGAGGTTAGTCAAACCTTGGCTAAGACTTGATTGGGTTAAAAAACCTTCCTGTTGTAACAACACAAACTTCTCACCAAACATAAGGCCTCATAAACAATTAGACTCGAAAGAATATAGGAATGTTATTCTACTTAATAATTTTATTTAATAACAATTAGTTATATCGAAAATCAGTTCTTCAACTTTTTTAACTCTTCCATTCTTTCTCCAACCTCTGAACTAAAAAGAAATTTAACGCCTTGCTAAGGTGATGAGAGTAACGCAATACAAAAGCCACGATACAGCCCTTAATCACATAAGCCACCGCATAGTAAAAATGCCACGCATTACAAATCACTCTTAAGCAATTTTTTAGTTTTCAACTTTTGATATTTGAACCAACCACTTACCAATCGTCGTAATACAAAGGTAAAGTGTGCCATTTGGATCACCTTGAAATGAGTGATAAAGAGGGCTTGACGCTACCCCCATTGTCTTTAGATCATTGGCAATTTTCTCCAATATAGGGCTTGGATAATCAATAGTGGTTGCATCTATAACAAATGTGTCATGTTCATGAACACCTGAAGGTAAAGAGTAGGATGCTTCGATTTTCGGCTGTTGCTTGGTAAAACTAAATATTGGAAATTCACGATATATATCATGTGGTTCTACAAACTTAGTACTCGAAGAGTTCACGGTTTCTGCATTGAAATAATCTGTCGTGCACATAAAATTAAGTACCGCTAAATGATGCTCTGTAAAACCAGTTAAAATCTTAAAGGCAAACTCACAATCCATTGTATTTCCGGACTCAAGAGCACTAACAAATAATCCAGCATGAGCAGCTATTAATTTTTCTCCACGTAAAGTTTTAACGTGACTCGCTAGGTCATACATAAACTCATTCAAAGCAAGATCTTGATCATACCTAGATAGTTTCGCCTCTAAACCTTGAACCCGCTCAGATATACTGAGTGCAAATTGCTGAGTTCTTCCTAATTCATATCTGTTTTGTTTTCTATCGATAGTTCTAGCTATTATTGGACCAACATAAGGAATAGCTTCAATGGCGACCAACCCTGCATCAACAGACGCATTTTTCAGTTCACTTTTTTTATTCAAATTCATGCCACTCAAAAATTACTCCAAATGAAAAACTAGTGCCTTGCTATGTGCCTTTGCGAATAGAGCCCCAATACACTTTGTGTCTGTCAGCCAAAGGAATGATTTTATATTTTTGGATACCAAGCAGGCACCCAACTCTTGAATGCCCCTCAACTAAATGAGGTATGCCAGATTTACCACCAAGAACATTTGCATCTAGAAATATCGGTGGAGTTAGCCAAGTACCATGCTTTTTCCAATGATTGAGTACTTCCTCTCGGCAATCAATCACAGCCTCTCCAACATCGTGGAAATGCGATGCGCGTTCAGATTCCTCCTCAAGGAAATCAGGAAATGAAGCGTTGCTACCTATTTGCAAAAACTTCGTCGTATCAAAATCAACTAGCTCCCACTTTAGATCAGGAAGTGATAGATCACCGTAGAGAGCTAAAAAGCAACTCTCGGAATTATGATCAATATAAAACTGTTCAATCACAGAATCAGGCGCACTAACTCCATGCTGCTTGAGCAAATTGATACTCTTAGCTGTGCTGTATAGATCTAGTACAATTTTCGACAAGTCTTTATACTTCAATTTATTGCCTCAAAAATCTGGTGGCACATAACCCCGCGTTAAGTGGTGAGCAACGCTAGCCGCCCTACTTAAACTATTGTGAAATTGAAGTAAGCCGAAAGCGACATGCGTTGGTAATCTGTCTCAAATGCTTTAGTAGGGCTAGTTACCACCGTTATTTGCTCTAAACGCTAACTGTTCTACCCGACTATTAATAAACAAATATAAGTTGGTTGAAAACATACCAACTGCAATTGCTACTAAAGCCATTGTGTAGAAACCACTCGATGTAGTTCCCTCTACATTTGCAACTACGCCTTGTTTTTCGAGGTGCGGAGCAACTATAGCGAGTAACACTCCACTTTTAATGCCTATCCAAGAAAACATTGCCATAAGACCCGATGAAACCACTAATGTTCCACGATGATCCACCACAACGTCAGACATAAGAATGCGAGTTAAACCACCCACTGAACCTAACAAGAATGGAATTACTAATAACACTACTGCATTGATTGCTTGGTTTATAACCACAGCAGTCTCTGAGTCCAAGATAAACGCTTCTTTGTTAACAAAGGCAGCAAACATAAAAATAGAAAATGCAGAGAAAAACGTCAGCATTATGTACATACGCTTACTACGCTCTTTCTTTTCTAATTCGTATTTTTCATGATCAAAACTATGAGCAGTACGTAGACTAGGCTCATTTAGCACTTCTTTCTCATCTTGAGATTCTTGAGATTCTTGATTTAACTCTACATCTGTTGAGTTTGGAAACTCAGCAACTTTTTCATTCATTTTTTGTTCTTGTTTCATAATAATTATCTGTAATCCTACCCACTAGACCTAACAGTATATTAATAAGCATCCTTACTTTTACGCAAAAATATACTTATAAAACACCGATATCATACTAGATATAATCTTTACATATTATGAGCTTACTGGCACTTTCTTACATCTACAGATTTGAAAGAGAATGTAAAAAGTAAGAAATGTATTAAATAAACCTGATTACATACAAAAACTAATCCAAAATCACGTTAATAAAATATGAATGAGTAAAAGGTCTAACGCATAAAGGGGCAAATTTGAGCTAGCCATGAAAGCTAGCTCGAATGTGGACAAAAGCGTGTTAGATTTTTCTAATCTATTTAGCCCTGTAGGTATTAAGAAAAGTATGTTGAACAAAAGAAGGTCATCCCCCGCTTTACCCTATTCGCAATATTTACTGATATAAGGAGGCTTAAGCTTGTCCAACACTTCGATAGGTGTCGGCTTCGCGACACATATCCTTATTTGTTAGGAAAATTACTCTTCGGTTTCGGAAGAATATAATGGATGACTTGTCGTTAATGTATCAGGATCAAACACCCACAAATCAGGAGTTTCAAAACCTAAAGGTTTGCGACCCGAAACATAACTCACCGGTTCGCTGTCATCATGATTCTGCCATTTAACAGCAAAATGACTCGAAGACAAAAACTCGTATACTTTCAGCATTTGAGGTGCACCACCAATAGAAGAGGTTTTAAACTCCATACCTTTTTGGGCATCTTTCAGCATGTCACAGATAGCTTCACCCGGTTCCCAATCAAACTTAAAATCTTCTACCTCGTGAGGTCTTGCCTTTTTGTCTTCAAGGATTTTACGAAATCTACGATCTGCATCCTGCACTTGGTGAGCATCACCAGCAAAAACCCATTGCTTGCCTTTCCATTCTTTTGCAGGGTGAGCTTCAAAAGCTTTCATTTTGGGCTGATAGTAAATATGCCAAATCATGAATTTTCTATTTTTCCAGGAATAACCACCAAAGATAAACTCTGCATCAGGATTCTCATCTCCAGGGATTGCATCAGCGATTTGACCTCGGAGGCTCTCGAAGACTTTTAGCACATGAGTTTTAAGTTCTACGATGTCTTGAGCTCGTGAAGCTGACCGATCGTATGTTGAGATTGCAGAAATTACCTGATGTATTAGCGGATATGCCCACATTGTATTTCCGGCAAAGCAAATAAATGCGTCAGATCGAGGTAAGGAATGAACTTTTTGCCCACAATCCATTCTCATACCACCACCATTGAGACGGCTGTCTGATACTACAATTAATTCCTCAGATTTCTTTAATGTTCTAACCCAAGCCGCTGCTATGGTCATATGTATTCCTTTTTTCCTAACAGGATATTAAAAAGAATTCTTACTTTCGCGCAAAAATATACTTATAAAATACTATTATCATACTCGATATAATCGTTATATATTATGAACTTGCTAGCACTTTCTTGCATCCTCCCATTTGAAAGAGGATGTAAAAAGTAAGAAATGTATTTAATCAGTCTTATTAAATACAAACTGAAATATTAAATCGCATAATTTTCATTTGGTTATGATTTTACTTCTGTTTTTAACAAGAAATATTTCTTATTAAAAACGGAACTCAAGCAATAAAATCACCATGTTCCATTATAACTGTTCATATACCCAGCTCATGAAACTAATCCAAAATCACGTTAATAAAATATGAATGAATATTTGATCTAACACGTTTTGGGGCAGAAACGTGTTACGTAATTTTGGTCAATAATGTGGTCAATAATAACTGTATTTAACCTACCTGATACGCAGTAACGTCCAGATACAACAAAGGCCGCCGAAGCGACCTATTAGAACTATTCAAGCCTACATTTACACCAACAAATCCGATTCAACTGTGATAACGGAGGTTGAACTCATCTGGTAATGAATTGAATGTAGTGTTTGGACTTTTGTGGGTGTGGCGTTGTAATACCACACGGAATACCAAAAGCCATTATTACATTCATCACTACAGTCTAAATCTATTTCTCAAGCCCAAACCAATTAGAAACATAAAGGCGAAAGCACATAGGCTGAACCCTGCACTCACAATATCAAAGTGAACGGGTAATAATTCCGTAATTTCACTGGTTTTAGTATCAATCCTTTTTCCACCTAAAAACGGTATGGCTCGACTCAATGCAATTTCAAATCCATAGACCCAAGTCTGATAGCTAATATTTCCCATATTAGTAAACCATTGAGCATACGATGAAGGAGTGAACAGGGGAAAGAAAAAACCGACGGTATATAAAAGTGAAGTAACAATAGTTAAGAATAATCCTACTATTGGACGCCAGATCGATTGACCGTATCGGCTAAAAAAATCAAACCACATATCTAATAGGCTTGCAGCCGTTCCCATTCTTTCTTTTTGCCATCGTTTAGCACGCATTTCATCAGCATGAAAACGGAGAGCCGTTACATACTCTTTGTTACTATCAGCTATTTCTTTGAGGCGACAGAGACTTTCACCGTCATTTTCATTTACCGCTTTACTAAATATACCCCATCCATCTCTTTTAAGTTTGTATTTCAAACCACTAAAGGATGTATGGTTTGTGGTTTTTGTTCCTATAAAGTCAGGAATGACGCTTATCTCTGATTGAGTTGAAAACTCAAGACTTCCATTAAATACAGCATAACGAAAACCAATCCGCTCGGTTTTATAATGAATATTTAATAAGGAAAAATTAGCATGTCGACCAAACTCAGTACCATCAAAATCTACGACCCCTTCGCCAAACTCAGCACGACTAAAACTTACGGCTCCTTTGCCAAACTCAGTAGCAACAAAACTCACGTTCCCTTCTCCAAATTTAGTCTTAGAAAAGTCTACGTCCCCTTCGTCAAATTTAGTCTTAGAAAAGTCTACGTTCCCTTCGCCAAACTCCGTACCACTAAAGCTGACATGTCCTTTTCCGAATTGAGTTCGAACAAAGTTCACAGCACCATCGCCAAATGTTTTCAAACAAAAGCTTATGTTACCCTCGCCAAACTCAGCACCACCAAATGTCACGTTTCCGTTACCAAACTCAGCATCACCAAATGTCACGTTTCCGTTACCAAACTTAGTATGAGTAAATGTCACGTTTCCGTTACCAAACTTAGTATGAGTAAAGTGTATAAATCCGTTACCAAACTCAGCCTTAAAAAAGCTTATGTCACCCTCGCCAAATACAGCACCACGAAAACTCACATCACCTTCACCAAACTTAGTATCAAAAAAAACCACGTCTCCCTTGCCAAATTGAGTATTAGAAAAATCCACGTCTCCCTTGCCAAACTGAGCGTATGAAAAATCCACGTTGCCATCAGGGAATTTAAATCCAGAAAAACTCACTTGTGGTAGGGCTGTTCTTTGTGTTTTTTTTGAAAAATCCACACTAATAAAACTAACATCTGCGACGGGATTTTTTTCCACCCACTCATTCCACGCATCTTTACCTTGTCGCCATAATTCCATTGCCTCCTTACCTTGGAGGATTATCTTTTCGCTCATGATTTTTCAAATGCCTAAAATGTACTAGCGATATTATACAGCTATAGGGGATCGCTTTTATATAGTGTCTAGGATGGTTCGCCTTGAGTATACCCCAACGAAACCAGTTCACTAACCTCCCCAACCCGCATTGCGACATTTAACAAACCACCCATAATAAACCATCAACAAAACCAACTTAAATTGCACTGATCACGAGTAAAAACGCTGCTCTTGTGAGGCTACATTGGCGTGGCCTGTTTCTAGATACACTTCACCACCACAAGCTCGTTAATATCGGTGTAGTAATTCTCAAGTTCTAACATCTCAATCTCCCCTTGCCGCTCTTGATAGCTGCGCTGCTGACAAGCAAATCCAATCACGCCTTTGCCAAAGCGGTCGCTGAGTTGATCAAGGGTACTGTTTAAGTTGTCTTTATTATCAAAACGGTTAAATAACTCAAATTGCTTTATTTCAGCATCAATTAAACTGCTGCCACCCACACCTACTTTATAGATCGGCTGCTGAGCAAGGTTATCTGGCAGAAGATCATTAAATTGCGCTCGCAGTTGTTGTAAGGCAAAGCTGGTATCAGTCAGTCCGCTAGCAAATGTCACCTCACCGCGACGGTAAAATGGTCGACAGTGATCGTGTTTTGAGGTGCTAATAAAAAACGATAGCGTTTTCACTTCAGTTTTTTGATCGCGTACTTTGCGCATCACTTCAGCGCAATGGTGTGCCAGTTCAGCAAATAAATCATCTTGGTGACGTAAGCGATCGCGGTAAGAAGTGGTCGACCAAATCTGTTTTTTCTTGGCCCGTTGAGCTGAAAAATTTAAACAAGTAATACCATTAAGCTCTGAAATCACATTAGCGACGTTAATTGAATAACGTTTGTGGTAAGTCTTAGTGTCACATTGTTTCAATTGATAGGCGGTTACTATGCCCTCTTGTAACAGCTGTTTATTTAGTTGTCGACCAATGTTCCACAATTTACCGACTGGCATTTGTTTTAAAATTGCATCGGTCTGTTGCTCGCTCATCAGTACGCATTGCCCTTGATAAGGTTGGCAATTTTTTGCAGCCCACGAGGCAACTTTCGCTAAGGTGAGGGTTTTACCTACGCCCGCCCCTGTTGGTACACCGGTTTCTTTATAAATGGCTTTACGCAGCGTTTCTACATGTTGATTGAGATCGACGTTGATGCTTTGTAAGTGACTAATATCAAAAAACACTTCATCGACGCTATAGCGCATCGAACGCGCACCATCAATGTGTTTTTCAAGCGCAGTCATAAAGCGATCTGAATGGTGTGAAAAAGTGTTGAAGTTAGCTTTATATACAATACCGTTGTGGGCTCGTAGGTGATCAATCTCTTCCCATATCGGAGTGAATTTGCCGATACCAAGATCAGTACAAGCACGGTTAGCAGCAATAGAGATCCCTTGACCTGCGGTTACCAACAGCGGAATATTCCGCAAAGCAGGTTTATAGGTAATGCAAGACTCAGCATAAAAGCGAGTGCCATCTAGTAAGCAAATCATAACGGCATCGGTCGATGTAAACGTAAACTGTAACGAACCACACCATGCAGGCGAGTGTAATCATCTTGAGTGATTGAATAAGGCTTAAAGCTGGAATTGTCTGAATAAAGAGTTTTAGTGTGCACATTGATCCGCTTTACAACTAAATCATTATTTAACGCCAGCACAATAACATCGTCGTTTTCTGGCGTGAGGTGGCGCTCTAGGATCAAAATATCGCGATCCCAAATGTGCGGTAGCATCGAAACACCCGCAGCACGACACAATAATGTTGAGTGCTCTTGAGTAACAATAAGTTGGTGTAAGTCGATTTCGGTTAAATCACTGTGCCAAGGTAAAGACGGTGGTTGACGAAAATGGTGAATAGAAACGCTGATCACCCCCATCACATGCAGTTCATCCCACGCTTTTCCTGAGGCTGCAATGTGTTGGCACAATACGTTCCAGCGCGCAATGTGGCTCTCGCCATGATATTCAAATAATACTAGATCAGTGGCTAGCGCCTGCAAAGCACTGTCGATCAGTAGCCAGTCACCTTTAGCAATACCAAATTTTTGATAACTATTGTCAGCGCTGATAATGCGCATTGATGTGTGACTATGTACAAATAAAGTTTGTAGGTTTAAAGGCTGCTTACGAAAGCGAATAGTGGGATTTTCAAATCCGGTGATCCCCGCTTGTATATTGGTGGTGAGTGTTATCATGATTAGCTATACTGTGTTTTTGTACAGTTATTTTAGGGCTATTTATGATAAGTGACAAGCGTTAGCCAAATAAAATGCCGTTCATATTAAGTAAACGGCATTATTAATTGGTGTTGGGATAACATTGTTAACGAATCGGCATTCATCTAAAAAAATCAGTGATTGAAATATTAATATTACAACCACTGTTTTTTGTATTTAACTCACTTAAGACAGTGCCAGCGTTGCCTTTTTTGATTCTCCACGCATAATTCGCGTTAATAGCGGCGCGATAATTAATGTTAATAATGCAATTGCTGCCGTGATGTATCCAATAAGACTAAATATATGACTATAAATAGTGAGTGTTTGATGTGGATTGACAATCCCAACCGGTACTGCTGTTAATGTTGCAACCCAACCGGCAAATACTGCTGCGGTTGCTAACGTTAAGAACCACATTCCCATCGCAAATCCCATCATACGCTGTGGAACTAGTTGAGCAACCATTGCCAAGCCTAATCCTGACACCAGCATCTCACCAATAGCTTGAAAAATATAAGATAAAACTAGCCAGTTAGAACTGATAATACCATCGTTATTTGCAAAATGAGCACCAAGCGCCAACACTAAAAATGAAAAACTGCTAAATACCATTCCAATAGCAAATTTCAATGGCATCGCAAAACGATCACCATATTTATTATATATAAATGCCAGTATTGGGCTTGCGACCATCACCCATAATGAGTTCAATGCTTGAAATTGTTCAGGAGCAATAGCAAAGCCAAAAAGATCATGAGACACATTATGGATAGCAAAAAAGTTAACGGATGTTGGCATCTGAAGAAAAGGGACAAAAAACATCACACCTTGCAACATTAATATAAATGCTACAATCATTTTTGCACGTTCAAGGCCATGAGATAAGAATGACTCTCGAAAATACAGAAAAACAATGATAACACCCACAATAATTAAGATTAAATGGGCATAAAATAAATGCTGCAATAAAATAGAGCTAACAAAACTTAATATAATAGCGCCGCTTAAAATACCCATATAATACATAACATTAAGTGGTTTCATATCAGGCTTTGAACCGATTTTTTTAACAACATGCCCACTAATAATAAAGTTAGCAATAGTAATAATAAGCCCCGCAGCACTCGCGCCAAACGCAAAACTATAACCAAAATTTTCTGCTATCCAAGGCGTTAATAATATAGAGAAAAATGACCCTAAATTAACCGCCATATAATACATGGTAAATGCACCATCGAGACGAGGATCATTTTCACCATACGTTTTAGCAAGCAGACTTGATGGATTCGCTTTAAATAAACCATTACCCATCGCGATAAAACCCATCGCAATATAAATTAAGTTAGAGTCACCATAATGACTACTTGCTGATAATCCTAATAATGTATAACCAATGGTTAGAATCATTGCTCCAAGTTTAATAGTACGCTTAGTGCCTAATACTTTATCGCCGACCCAACCACCTATCGCAACAGACCCAAAAACAAGCGCAGTAAAAGCACCAAATAATGTGAAGGTTGCAGATTCAGACATTCCAAGAATATTAACCATATACACGGTTAAAATGGCTTGCATTCCATAGAAACCAAATCTTTCCCAAAACTCGATTGAAAAAATTAAATAAAAAGGTTTGGGTTGTTTAAATATGTTCCTATCGGACATTACTGAATTCCTAAATAATTAAAAAATAACTAATACAAATGTGGGTGTTTTTTATACGTTACGTACCGTAAATTAAATAATATTTTTATTGCACAGAATTAATCATAAAAATAAAAGCACACTAAATTTACAAACATAAAATTAGCGTACAGATAAAAATAATATATATCTAAAATTGATGTGTACGATGCTAACATCATTGTCTTAATTATATTTATACAATTAAATCATTAATAATGAACTAATCGTATAAACATAAAACGTATATAAAAATGAGATTCTAATATATACATTCATGACCTTGCTTTATTATTACCAAATATAAAAATAGTATTTCTTAATTAATGATAAATATGATTCAGATAATATAAATACAATATTTGAACACGATATTAAAATAGAAGTTATTTAATCTAACTAATACATTAAAATGCTCATCTAAAAATCTACAACCATTATTCCATTTTTTATTGTTACTATGTGGTAATAGTGTTTTTGTTTTAACTGGTATTGTTAACTTTTCTGTAATTGTTAATATGACTACATCGAAACAGACAGCAACACTAAAATCGGTAAGGATATACATTTCTCCTACAGTATATCCCTCAACGTAAACTCAAATTCAGACTTATGGCTAACGCGATAAGTCACTATAAATTAATAAATAATTATCGGAGTTTTACTATGAGCAATGTATTTTACATGCCACCTGTAACCTTAATGGGTCCTAACGCTATTCAATCTCTAGGTGCTGAACTTGCATCAAAAGAGCTGAAAAAAGCCCTTATCGTCACTGACAGTGTGTTAGTTGAAGTAGGTCTGGTTAGCAAACTAACTGACGAGTTAACTGCACATAACCTTGAATACGTTATCTATGATGGTGTGCAGCCAAACCCTACAGAGAAAAACATTGATGATGGCCTAGAGCTCCTTGCAAACAGCCATGCTGATTTTGTGATTTCATTTGGTGGTGGTTCATCACACGATACAGCTAAAGGTATCGCGTTGGTGGCAGCTAACGGTGGTCATATTCGTGATTACTCTAAAGGCGTACATCTATCTAAGAAACCACAACTGCCATTGGTAACCGTGAACACAACTGCGGGTACAGCATCAGAAATGACAGTATTTGCGATCATCACTAACCAAGAAGATGAAACCAAATACCCAGTGGTTGATAAGCACTTCACCCCTATTATTGCGGTTAACGATTCAGAATTAATGGTCGCAATGCCTAAGTTCCTAACGGCAACCACAGGTATGGACGCATTAACGCACGCCGTTGAAGCGTATGTTTCAACAGCTGCAACACCAATCACTGATGCATCTGCAATCAAAGCGATTGAGTTAATTGTTAACAACTTAGAAGCTGTAGTGAATAACGGTCAAGACCGCGAAGCACGTGATGCAATGCAGTACGGTGAGTACTTAGCTGGCATGGCATTCTCAAATGCTTCTCTAGGTTACGTTCACTCAATGGCACACCAATTAGGTGGTGTTTACGACCTGTCACACGGTTTATGTAACGCAATCTTATTGGCTGAAGTTTCACGCTTTAATGCCAAGCAAGTACCAGAACGTTTTGTTGACATTGCTAAAGCTATGGGTATCGAGACCGCCGCAATGACGCAAGAGCAAGCAGTTAATGCAGCCCTTGAAGCAATTGATGGTTTGTCAGCAGCAGTTGGTACTAAACAACGTCTAACTGATTTGGGTGTAACTGAAGATAAGCTCGCGTTTATGGCACAAAATGCCCTCAACGATGCTTGTTCTTTAACTAACCCACGTCAAGCGAGCCTAGAAGAAATCGTTAATATCTTCAAAGCACGGATGTAATAAGTAACACCCTGAAAAATAATTTCATTACCAAATGATCCCTTAAAGCCTTGAACTTTGTTTAAGGCTTTTTATTATCTACACCACCTCTACTATCCTATTTAAAGAGTAAAAAATGACAGAAAATATTACTATTGAAGTGAGTAATTGCAGAAATACGCCAAAGAAAGTTTCAATAAAGGCGTATTGCAATAAAGATAAAAATCTCACTGGTACAATGGTCATTCCATTAGACCAATATGAATCTGCTGGGTTAATTCAATCTTTGACTCTAGGTCAGAATAATAATAATCAAATTATTAGTGATAGGTGTAAAGCATTACTTAACTACATTGCCTCTGGAGCAACAATTCGCATGAATTGCTATGCCAAGTAACACTAAAAACAAATAACCAAGCTGATAATGCTATCGTACCTCATTATTGCAACGGTTTTATTCACGCTATTCAACGCTTGGTGCATGACCACCTACCTTTAACCTATATTATTGAAGTGAGGATTTAACAGTTTCAACTATATCGTTTATGGTATCTTTAAGTAGAACTTGAGTATCTTTAAGTAGAACTTGAGTATCTTTACCAACCATGGAATAAATATTTAATAATATCAATCAACTCTTACTCATTTCTTTAATTCTCACTTCAACTAAATCACCTAATTTAAGGTGGTTTCTCATCTGTTTTTCAGGCATGACAGCTCAGCTGTTATGTTTTATTCGTTCACACAATAGAGCATTATTAATCACTATTTGCATTTTTGGCGACACTTTAGCAAAACCAACATTCATACCCCAAAAGCTCTCAGTAATATATTGCGTTTTGTACATGATGGCTCAATCAGCTTTGTCACCTTGTAACATAAGTTCATTTTCAAGCACTGATTGAATGTTCGGTGTTTTTTTGGCTGTTTAATTAAGCTGAAAGTTTACAACATAAAATGATTACAGTTGTCATAACGAAAGAAAATACCAACAGTGGAGACAGAGCGATGAAGTGTAAGCGAAGGAATAAATGGAATAAAGAAGGACTGCCTCGTAAGCCAATTGTTCAGGATTGACTTAACGAGGCATAAGATTTTCGTAGCCAAATGAATTTATTCTCAATCATTGGCTTAAACAATAGTTGTTGTTTTGTTTTGTGGGTTTGACCTCATTATTACTATTTTTCGTAAAAAAAAAGCTAATCCTACTTGCATAGAATTAGCTTTTAATCATTGTTAATCAATAACTAACAAGATTGTCATTGCGCTTTATTTGACCATTAAAGACAAATATTTATCACTGTGTAAGAACTTATTTCATCGTTGGCTTTTTATTAGTCATCACGAAATGTAGTTCACCGCCAGCACGAATTTCATCATGCGCAAAAGTTAAGTGAGTATTAAGTGGTTTACCGTTAATCGTTACCGATTCAACATAAAGATTATCAGGGCTATTATTTTCAGCCGTGATAGTAAATTGACCACCATCAATATCAAATTTCACTTCATCAAATAATGGTCGTCCAATGGTATAGATTGGCTCACCTGGGTTAACTTGATAAAAACCTAACGCGCCCATAATGTACCAAGCTGACATTTGACCGACATCTTCATTGCCAATTAAACCCGCTTTGGTTGGATGGAAAAACTCTTTCATTGCTTGATCAACGTACTCTTGGGTTTTCCATGGCTCGGCAGTCCAGTTATACAGGTATGGCACATGATGATCAGGCTCATTACCCATAATGAACTGACCAATATAACCAGTCATATCTCCTTGTGAGGTATCAGCTTTATCGTTGGCGGTAAATAATGCATCTAAGTTCTGCAAGAAGCTCGCTTCACCACCCATGGTCTGTTTTAAACCATCAATATCATGCGGTGCAAACCAACTCCATTGCCAAGTGTTACCTTCAGTGAAATCTTGACCACGGTGCTCGGCGCGATAAGGCCAGAAAATATCAAACGATGTGGCATCACTAATATCACAGT
Source organism: Photobacterium andalusiense (assembly GCF_900185625.1). Classification (GTDB taxonomy): domain Bacteria; phylum Pseudomonadota; class Gammaproteobacteria; order Enterobacterales; family Vibrionaceae; genus Photobacterium; species Photobacterium aquimaris. Next base: position 249,056 of record NZ_FYAJ01000003.1, on the reverse strand, counting down.
CTACTGGTAACGGCGTAATTGGATCGCCTTGACCATTAATGGCACATGATGGATAGTTATTTACCCATGAACCATCATGATTTTTAGGGCGCATAAATCCAGTCGCACCATATTTACCATACTCAGCTTTATCAAGATCAAAGTAAGGCTTATAAGCTTGTGAACGCGCCATATAACGGTCATATTGTGCTTCATTACCGGCTAACTTAGCGATTTGAGCAATACACCAATCGTAATACGCATTTTCTAAACCGTATGACACCGATTCATTGACTAACTCATCGTATTTATCTTGGGCAACGCCACCATCTTGCGGCTGTTTTTTAGCATCAGCAGGTACATAACCATGCTGCTCAGCATATTCACCATGACGGGTCATGACTGTAAAGCGTTTATCACCATTCCAAGCATCTTTATAAGGCACCCAATCTTGGGTAATAGTAAGATCAAAGTTCGCTGACACATCAGCGGCTTTAAGTGCTAATTCAAAATCTTGCTGAGTAAATGCCTCTGGATATTTAACCATTACATCGGCAATGACCGATACTGCCGGATAGCCTACCATTTCACCGGTGTAGTCAGAATGTAATTCCCACTTCGGTAATACCCCACCTGTTTTAAATTTATTCATTAAATCATGGGCATATTCAATAGCGCGATCTTTATCAATAATGGTTTTAAGGGGGTGCGCAGCGCGGAAAGTATCCCACATTGAATAGACTGAATAGTTAGTAAAATCCGCATCGGCTTGATGAACTTTACCATCCATACCTCGGTATTTACCATCGACATCTTGGTACACAAATGGTGCGACATAGGTACGATATAACGAGGTATAGAACATAGTTTTATCGGCTTCAGTGCCACCTTTAATGGTAAATTTATTAAGAACATTCGCCCATTGTTGTTGGTTATCTGCTACAACATCATCAAAATCATAGCCATTAGTGTCAGCATGTAAGTTTGCCATCGCACCATCAATACCAGTGCCTGAAATTGCAATTTTTACCGTGATCGGTTGCTCACCTTCACCAAAGTTTAAATGGGTCACTACATCACGAACACGATCACGCTTATCGCCATAACCTTGATAATCAGCTAGGCCAACTTCCGTCACTGCTGTTTGTTTACCATCGACATAGGCCATGTGGCCACTGAATGGTTCTGAAAATTCAGCATAAAAATAAACAGTTTGCCACTGACCCCATTCATTACTGGTACGGGCTCCCGCTATCGCATTATCAGCGACTTTTTTATAGTAGATACTGCGTGAATGGTTACCATATTGTTCTAGTAGTTCATGCTGTAAGTCGATCTTCACTTTACGATCTTTGCCTTCAGGAAAACTATAGCGATGGAAGGCAACCCTATCGGTGGCGGTTAACTCTGCTTTTACTTTAGTTTCAATCAAATCAACTGCGTAATAGCCCACTTTTGAGAGCTCAGTCTGCTTGTCCATGGTAACGGCTGTTGAATGAAAATCGGTATAAGGCAGAAAAGCAAAGTCATTGAGATCGCCTTTACCTGCACCGGAGATATGGGTAGTACTAAAACCAGACAATTGATTTAAATAATGATGATAATCAGAAGGTGAACCTTTGCCGCCCCAATTATTAGGATTCCAGTTATCAGGACTTGGCTGGATCATACCTTCAGGCGTTACTGGACTTGGATTAACGTTGCCTAAACCATCAGTGCCGATCAAAGGATCAACATATTTTAATACTGCCAATGTTGGCTGCAGATCATCTTTACTGGTTGACGATCCTGATCCATTATCATTATTACATCCACTCAGACCTATTGAGAGTGCGATTGCTGCTGCAACTATTGACGGTTTAAACATCGTATATCCATCCTTTTATGTATTACACCACTTAATTATCAAAGCGATAGTAATAAAATTAAAACAATCTCATTTATTAAGTAGATATTATTTATTCGCGCTTGAATAATAATCACCGTATTGTGGCGATATTATTAAGAATAAAAAAACACTGAGATATAGGATAAATTACGCATTCACTGCATATTTGTAGCGGTTATAAATCGTTGGAACTAAGCTCCCATTATTATATTTAGATATTTTGACTCAATCTCACAATTTATTATTTATTAGACTGTTTAATTAATTCGACTATTTCTAAATAAAAAATCCCACAACAAAAGTCATGGGATTTATATTAACTATATATAAGCTTTTTAAGTCACTTCACACCAAAATATAATAACAGATAACATTACTATGCTTTTGCTGCGTGCTTATCTAAATATTCTAAAACAAGTTTACGATCAGCGGCACTTAACCCTGCTCGAGGGAACATACTTTGGGTGATCCCTGCCCATTGAGCACGCGTATGTGCTGCTGGGTTCGGTGCTGCGTGACACATAGTACAACTAGCATAGAAAATTTCTTGGCCACGGCTAATCTTCGGTGCTGCTTTACCCGCATTAGCTTTATGCAATAAGGCAATACGACCATCAATGTTCAAATCAACCATTGGTAAAATAGAACCATCATTAGGCCCTGTAGGTTGCTCTATCATTGGCGGCTCATAAGCTTTATTAGGTGAGCATGGATTAGTACATTTTTTATAATACGCCAAACAGGTATTCGCACTGGTACCTTGGCTTAGTCCACCACATGATTGATCTGATGTCAGAATATTAATCTGGCCACTATTACAACGGCCTAATTTATCTAACTGTAACCATGCGCCTTCATGGAGACAAGCAACGCCACGGCGAACTTCTTTTGATAATTTAGCACCACAAAGTAGCGCACCACGTTCATTATGTAACTCGACAAGATCGCCATCAACAATACCTTGATCATGCGCATCTTGTTCGTTAATTAACAAATACTGACGACCGTCAACACACTCATAACTATTGGTATCTGCGTTTGCCATTTGTGAGTGTAAGCGCATCCATGGGTGTGGGCTCAGAATATGCAATTGACCTTTTTTAGCATTACCTAAAAATTCAAACGGCTGCATATATGTTGGTACAGGTGGGCAATCATCAAGCTTCATTTTAGCGATAGATTCGCTGTATAACTCAATTTTACCGGATGGCGTATGTAATGGGTATTTCTCTGGATCATCATAAAATGCACCATGACGTTGCCAGTAATCGGCTTTTTCTGGGGTTGGCATTACAGTAACACCATCTTTCCAGAACTCATCAAATGGTTTGATTTTCGCGGCAGTGGATGATTCATATGCTGTTTTCAGCAACGTCATCATATCTTTACCCGTAGTGTATTTATCTTCTACATGGAAGATTTTAGCTAAACGACGGAAAATTTCAAAGTCATCTAAGCTTTCACCATAAGGTTCAATCACTTGCTGCATAGCATAAACTTTATTATTGCTATAAGTGCCACCAGACGTAATATCAATCCGCTCTAATGCACTGGTTGCGGGTAAAACAATATCGGCAAATCGAGCTGACGCACACCACCATGTATCCTGACAAACATAAGTCTCAACTTTATCATTCATTGCTTTAATCAAAGCATTGAGGTTTTGTTGGTGTGAGAACAAGTTATTACCTGAGTTATATACCATAGATATATCAGGGAACTTCAATGTTTGGCCATTATAAGTAAATGACTTACCAGGGTTACGTAGCATTTCAGCTTGCAAAACAACCGGACAACCCGCAGAAACAGGGTTAAAACCTTGACCTAATGTTACAGGTAGTGATGCACCTGATTGTGGCATACCGCCGTTACCATAATGCCAACTAAAACCAAAGCCTTCACCAGCCTTACCAATTTTACCAGCCATAGCGGCAAAGTTAATAATTGACCAGTGGATCATTTCGCCGTGATCAGCACGTTGAACTGCCCAACCAGCAGCAATTTGAGTTTTTTTCGTTTTAAATAGTACTGCTAGCTTTTTAATTTCAGCCGCTGAAATACCAGTGATTTTAGCCGCCCACTCCGGGGTTTTCGCTACGCCATCTTGTTTACCTAATAAGTAATCAAGATATTGTTCATAACCAACGGTATATTTTTTCAAATATTCAAGATCAGCTAATTTTTGATCTTGTAAATGGAAAGCCATCGCATTAAATAGCGCAGTGTCTGTACCTGGAATAATTGATACCCACTCACTGTCTAAATTACGATCTGTCGTGGTTCGTTTAGGGTTAATTGAAATAAACTTAATCCCTTTTTGTTTCCACTTCAGCCAATGGCTTTGCATTTGATGATCAGCTACACGAAACTCAACTCGGTTGGTTTTCCAAGGATCGCTGCCAACTAAAACAAATACCTCGGTGTTTTCTTCAATAACAGGCCACGCTGTTTGAGGTGAATATACTTCCATATCACCGACAATATGCGGCAGAATAACGGTTGAAGCACCTGCTGAATAGTCACCAATAGTGGTACTACAACCACCGATTAAATTAAAGAAACGTCCTTGAACAACAGGTGGGCGTAATAACCCCGTATTTGACCAACCATCATAAGATGAGTCAAAAATACCTTGGTTACCTTTATTTTCAATAGTATGCAAAATAGCACTGGCTGTTAATTGTAATGCCGTATCCCAACTTACTCTAACAAACGGCTCTTTACCGCGTAATTCAGGTTTAGTATCACCACCTAAATTTTCTAAATATGATTTACGTACCATTGGATATTTAATACGTGTTTTATTATAAGTTCGGCTTAATAAGCCTTCTAATAACATTTCAGTTGGCTGTGGATCAAGTTCTTTACGAGGTTGAATACCGACTAATTTACCGTCTTTTACTACACCATAGAAAGGTCCCCAGTGACTTGCACTAGGAATTAAAATTGTATCATCAGCAAATGCAAAGTTTGCGGGGAATAATGTTAAACCATTTGCTGCAATAGCGGTGGCGATAGCAGATTTTAAAAAGTTACGACGAGAAATAGGCATAATATCTCCAATTGCCATTTATATTCTAAGCGCCTTGAAAATAATGATATTCAACGTATTTAACGTAACACTTACTGGTAACAATAAATTACTCATAGCCAGTGGTATTTATTAACAATACATAATCTATCAATATTCTTAATAGCTTTATTTTTCTATTTATACATATAGATATTCTATTAATATTACGCTTTATTTCACTTTAAAATAAATCTTAATATAACAAACACTGATTCTATAAATGACTTCATAAACAATACAATGTTTGATATCGATTATGATTTGAATATAAAAAACACAAAAAAAATCCTACGATAAACACCGTAGGATTTTTAGAATAATAATTACAATTAATGCTTATACTTTCTTATTAGTTATCGCGCACCAGCAGGTAACGAATCAGCATGTAAGAACTCACCAATACCAGTATCTGGTGGCATTGACTCTGCTGCCGCTCCCCACAGTTTATTTGGCGTATCACCCATTGTGAATACCAAATCACCACCGTACATGATCTCATCATGGGTTAAGTAAGTGCGGTTAAACGCTTTACCATTAAAGGTCGCATTTTGAATGAAGATATTGTCGCGACTGACGTTCTTTGCAGTAACGTTAAACGATTGCCCATTACCGACATCAATCGAGGCTGTTTCAAACATTGGCGTGCCAATCTCATAGATACTGCCCGCATTCACTGGGTAGAAACCAAGAGCACGGAACACAAACCATGAAGAAAGGGTACCAAAGTCATCATTACCACAAATACCATCAGCGGTGTTGTCGTAACAAACGTTAGTTGATGCTGCTATCGCTGCTTGAGTCTTCCATGGTTGACCAACATAATTATATAAATACGGTACATGAAGATCGGGTTCGTTACCTTGAACATGTTGACCAACGTTACCGGTGTTAAACACTGGGAATTGGTTATCACCTGCATTACGATCAGGGTAAGTTGACCAGTATTCATCTAAACGCGCAGCAAATAATGCCCCATCTTTAGCGTCTGGGTTAGATTTAAGATCAACTTGGGTCATCAGATCTTTTAGACCATGCATATCGTGTTGCACGCTAAAGAAGTATTGCCAACCATTTGACTCTGAGAACGCCCAGTTAAACATATCAGGACGCCAGTTTTTACCTGCCGTACCACCAGTTTTCGGATCAGTCCAATTCTTATCAATGAATTTGCCATCATAATCACGAGCTTTAAACCAGCCTTTCCACGGTGTATTAGGCTCACCACCAAAATCGAACTGCGCTTGCCAGTTATTAGAACGGTCAGCAAATTCAGTGTAACGCGGATCATCTTCACCAAATACTAGTGCAATTGATTTGGCGATCATCCAATCATTCATTGAATATTCAAGTGAGTATGAGGCTGTCCATGAGTCTTTAAATGGTGAGTGCTTACCATATGCATCAGCCTCGACATCATGAAGTTGTGCTGGCACCCAACCATTTTTCTCATACTCTTTGATCCACGAAACAGCTGAGCCACTACGAGCATCGGTTACCATCGCATTGATCAAACGCGCTTTAATGTCATCTTGCTCTAATTGACTAAAGCCAAGCTCAGTCATACGCGCATCAAGAATGCCTTTTTCCAGTACATCATAAATAACCGGAGTTGAGTGCATCCCCATCATCATGCCAGTTTCGTTACCTTTAAATGTCCATTCAGGTAGACGACCTTTGCGTGGTTGAGCGGCATTACCAGCTGCATCTAAAGGTGTAAATTCTTCTTCTGCATACGACAACATCGATAACACCACATCAGCTAATGAATTTGGCGTCAAAATAGAAGCGAGTGGTTGCACGTTACGGTATGTATCCCAAAGAGAGAAAGTATCATAACGAGTAAAGTCGGCCTTGCCATCGTTGTTAGCATCAGCTAAACGAATATCATCCACTAATGGCGCTTCTTTACCCCACGATGGGCGACCATTTGGATAAGCATTACGACCTTGGAAAGCACGGTAATATTTACCGTCAAGATCTGAGTGAGTGGTTTGACCTAAGAATGCATGGTACATCGCAGTATAGAAAGTTTGCTTATAAGCTTCATCACCTTCAACTTTGACTTTACCTAATAACGTTTCCCACTCATTAGTGGCATCTAAACGTACTTGATCAAAGTTTTTATTTGCCACTTCAGTCAAGTTTAAAAATGCACCGCTTAATGGCGCTTTATTGGTGCCATCGTTACCAATTGCGGTACTTGATAGAGCTAACTTTGCTTCAACGGTTAAGCCTTGTTTTTCGGTATCAAATTCAACATAAGCGCGCGCATATTGATATTTACCAAACACATCACGATCATTAACTATATCATAGGTTTGAGAGCCATTAATTGAGCCTATTTCAGTAAAATCAGCCGGCGCATTAACGTATTGTTTAGTTTCTTTGTCGTAATAAGCAAAACGAACATTTTTAATCGGTTGATCAAACTCCATCACAAAATATTCTTTCTGAGATGCAGCCCAACCATCAGATAAGCGATGACCAATCAAACGGTTATTTTCTTTATCCCAACGGATAAACGAGTCTGAAGTGTAATCCCAGTTAAGTTTAAAACCGGTGTTAACAATGATTTCTGATTGTTGATCACGCGGGAACGTATAACGATGGACACCAACACGATCGGAAGCGGTTAGCTCGGCAGTAATATCATAATCTAGTAAATCAACTTTGTAATAACCCGCCGTTGCTTGTTCATCTTGATGTTTAAAATGCGAGGCTTCTAGATTAAGCGTGGCAGAGCCTTCGTTGATCATAAAATCAGAACGTGAGTTAATCGGCATCACCAAAATATCATTGAGATCGCCCGCACCCGCCCCTGAAAGGTGAGTATGAGAGAAACCACTGGTACGGGCATCATGGTAATAATAACCTGAGATATATTCCCAACCGTTAGAGCCATTATTAGGTGATAATTGCACCATCCCATTTGGTGTTGTGGCACCTGGGTAAGTATTGCCTAAATTACCAGTGCCAATAAAAGGGTTAACATAACGGGTAACATCCATGCCTTCTAAGTCAACAGGAACATGGACACCCATATCGATCACTGGCTTTTCTGTGCTAGGTTTATCATCACAATCTTCATCACCCGTTGGTGGACAAACAGGCTTATCCCCTTCATCAACCGGCGGTAAGGTATCGCCACTATTAGGATGAGTAACAGTAATATTATTGGTTTCGTCATCACAGCCTGTTAGACCAAATGTGCCAGCAATAACGGCCATTGCAAGTAGAGTACGTTTGAATTTCATTTCAAATCCTTTTGTTATCGATTTAATTGATGTTCACAGTCAGAGTTATCATTCATGACCACGAACATAATTTGATCGTTATTCTTAAATGATATTCTGTATCGTTATTGGCGAGCATTATTAAGAATAAATATTGATGGTGATATAGGATTAATTACGCATTCACTGCATATTTGTAGCGGTTATAAATAGCTGGAACGAAGCTCCCATTGCTATATAGCAATATTTTGACTCAATATCACAGTTTATAATTATAAAATTATTGGTAACCATAAAGTTGAGTATTTAATTAAATAACAACAATAACGATAGTTTAATTATTAACTTTAAGCTGCGTGATATCACATAAAAAATTATTAGATAGCATAGTGCTATTAAAATGATATTTATCCAGTTTCTATTTTTAAAAAATGGGTAATAATAAAATTACAGCTTAAATAGATATAATCATTATATTATTAAAATACCTTTAGCAGCATGCAGTCCCCCGCTCATGCTGCCTTTTTATTTATCCCTTATTCGCGTTTATATACGCCTTAGTATTACTCCCTCTTGTTTTCAAGCTAATTACTACCGTTTTACATACAAACTACTCAATAACTACTCACAATATAGCCATTTGAATACTACCCCTTCCTCACTCACTACGCACAAAAATGCTAGTAGGTTATGTCGCTACCAGCTTAAAAAGCAATGAGATCCTTATCACGGTTGGTTATTACGGTTACAAATGTCCTATAAAAGCGTCGTTTCTCTTCTATCTTGCTGACGATGAAGTGCTTATATTGAGCCCATTGCCCAAGCATTCAATTATTTAACAGCAGGAGAAACACATGAGAATTGTCGCGATCACCGCATGTCCAACAGGAATTGCACACACCTATATGGCTGCCGACAAACTCACTGAGACAGCAAAAAAACTTGGAATCACAATAAAAGTCGAAACCCAAGGAGCAATGGGAATTGAAAATCGCCTCACTGAACAGGATGTTGAGCGCGCTGATATTGTTATTCTCGCCGCCGACATTAATGTTGAGCAAAGCGATCGTTTTAATAAACACCGCTGTCTAGAAGTTTCTATTCAAGATGCATTACAGCATCCACGACGCATTTTTTCTCAATGTCAGCAACTGTTGTTAACTCACCAATAATATTAAATAAATTTAAGGCGTTTTATTTATGAATCATCAATTTTCGTTTCAATGTGTATTACCCAATGGCATTCACGCTCGTCCAGCTAACCATTTAGAACAACAGTGCCGCCAATTTGAATGTCAAATTACACTCACTAATCACCGCACTAATAATTCAGGTGATGCAAAAAGTGTTTTAGCCTTAGTGGGCACCGATACGCTATTAAATGATAATTGTACAATAAGCTTTGAAGGCACAGACAGTGAACAAGCATGTCAGACACTTCAGACTTACATTGAGCAACAATTTCCTCATTGTGATGAAGCATTAGAGACCTTAGCTGATGATAGCGAAATCGTATTACCGCAATCATTGTTACGCCACCAGCCACATTTGATCACAGGTAAACGTCTTGCTCCTGGTATTGGTTGTGGTGTTTTAGTTGCGATGAGTCAAGTCGATCCACAGCAGTTTGCAACAGCAATACACGATAACAATGAAGCACAACGTTTTGAGCAAGCACTCGCGCAAGTTAGTACTCACTTAAATCACATCATTGCTACGGGATCACACCACGAGCAAGAAATCACCAGCGCCCATTTAGCGATTATTAATGACTCAAGCTTTATTGATGGCGTAACAACACTACTAGCAACCCACTCGACGGCTAATGCTATTTTGGCTGTGATGGAAAAACTGTGTCATCAACTTGAGCAGTCTGCAAGCAGTTACTTACGTGAACGCGTACTGGATATCAAAGATGTATCGATCCAATTATTAACCGCAGCTTACCCAACAGTAGTTGATAACCAAGCAGAGTTTTCACTTCAGCAACCAAGTATTGTGATCGCCAACGATTTAACCCCAAGTCAGTTTTTAGGGCTTGATAAAGCGTTATTACAAGGCTTGGTATTAACCCATGCTGGCAGCACTTCACACACCGTGATTTTGGCGCGTGCGTTTAATATTCCAACCCTATCAGGGATTGAAATTAAAGACTGTGCGGCAGCATTAAACCATCATGTTTATGTTGATGCTCAGTTAGGTGTACTGGCTATCGAGCCTAGCAATGAAGTTAGTGGTTACTTCGATCGTGCCATTACATTAGCGCAGACGCTTAAACAACAGCAAAGTTTATATGCTCACCAGCAAGCAACCACAGCTGATGGTCACACGATTGAAGTCGCCGCCAATATTGCTTGTTCAGTCGAAGCGGATAATGCATTTGCACAAGGGGCTGAAGGAATTGGCTTATTCCGCACTGAAATGCTGTTTATGGATCGTCACCAAGCACCCGATGAAGAAGAGCAATTTAATCATTACCGTGAAGTATTAGCTGCTGCCAATGATAAGCCGGTCATCATTCGTACCATGGATATCGGTGGTGATAAGCCGATTGATTACCTTGCCCTACCCCATGAAAATAACCCGTTCTTAGGTTACCGTGCAGTGCGTATTTACCCACAGTTCTTAGCACTGTTCCATACTCAATTAACGGCTATTTTACGTGCCTCTGTGCATGGTAAAGCAAAAATCATGATTCCAATGATTCAAAGTATTGAAGAAATTCGTTGGGTTAAGCAACAATTAGAACTCGTTAAACAGCAATTAACAGCTCAAAACATCGCTTTTGATGCTGATATTCAACTCGGTATCATGGTTGAAATTCCATCTGTGGCATTTATTGTCGATTTATTCTGTAAGGAAGTGGATTTCTTTAGTATCGGCTCCAACGATATGACCCAATATTTATTAGCAGTTGATCGTGATAACGCTAGTGTATCAAAACTGTATAACAGCTTAGCGCCTGCTTTCTTACGCTTATTAAAGCAAGTCGTTACGACTGCACATGCCCATGGTAAATGGGTTGGTTTATGTGGTGAACTTGGTGCAGACAGTAAAGTATTACCCTTACTTGTTGGCGCAGGCCTTAACGAAATAAGTATGAGCGCCCCAAAGATTGCCGCCACTAAAGCACAGTTAACTGAAATCAACTTCGCTGATAGCCAAACACTATTTTCACAGGCGTGTGAGTGCGCCACTATTGAAGAAGTCGAGGCATTACTTGAACAACGTCATGCTCAAGCCCAAGTTAAGCCAATATTAGTTAAACAATGTGTATTTAAAGGCGCAGACTTTGCAAACAAAGAACAAGTGATCCAAGCGCTAGTGGGTAACTTAGGTATTCAAGGCCGTACTGATGACGCCTATAAGTTAGAAGAAGATGTATGGGCGCGAGAAGCGGTATTCTCAACCGGTTTAGGACATGGATTTGCGATTCCACACACTAAATCTGACCATATTCGTCATTCAAGTATCAGTATTGCTCACCTTGATAAGCCTGTCGATTGGATGTCTGACTCTGGCGAAGTTGATTTCGTTATCATGCTAACCCTAAATAAAGACCAAGGTGATCAACACATGCGTATCTTTGCAGGTCTTGCCCGCAAACTTATTCATGAAAGTTTCCGTGATAGCTTACGTCAAGCGGAATCACCAGAGGCAATTATTGCCATTATTACCGAACAAATTGGTTTATAAGCCTCAAGCCAGATAAAAACAGCCCCGCCATTGCCATTAAACAGCAATTGCGGGGCTTGATTATTTTACGCTACCAACAAATTACTGGCGTAACATATCAAGTGGGAAATTATCAACAATATCAGGTTGCTGATCATTATCATCATCAAGATCTTGAATATCAGGTACGGTGTCGTTATCACTATCTGTCAGATGGGTGCGGGTAATTATCTCATACGCAATACCACCATTGGCTTGGTTAGCATTATCATCGAGTTGCATCACATCCAATTGATAAATACCACGCGTATTATCAGTGATTGCCATCGGATCAGCTTTGAAAAGTAATTTAACTTCTCCTTCGTTTAAGCCTTGGTTATTAGGGGTTACAACAGCATTTAGATTACGAATAATATGCGGCAATTGGGTGATCGTTTGCCATTCATCTTGACCCGTAAAGTTAACTAAATTGATCTGTAATTGCCCGCCTTGCTGTAAAAACCGTTGCTGCTCTGCTGTTCCAATCTGAAGAATTATCGGGTTACTATCTTTAGTAATACTACGGGCGATAAAGTTAATTTGTTGGGTTAGATTAGCTAATAAATCAACCACATTCATATTACGCCACGCAATATTATTGTTATAACGGGTATTGTAATTAATATTGCTGGTTTCAGGGTTAGTCATTGGATCTTGTGGGTTTACCAATCGAGCAATTAAGCAGTAATGACCCGTACTTGGTGGCGTCCAGCCGACTGTCGCATTGGTATCAGCACCAACGGCTAAACTACCGATAGTATCTGTCCCCAATAAGGTCCAATCTGCAGGCCATGATAGTCCTGTTGCAGCATGCGCCCAATACACCTCAACCGTGGTATTAAAGGCTGTCGCTGCACCGCGATTTTTAACATTGACATTGATCTCGTTTGGCTGACCATATTCAGGGTTTTGATGGCCGCCTGTACTACCAACAGTGGTACGGTTCCAAATGGCTTTACTGCGCCACATACTTTGCCCAACCATATTTGCGTCAGGCTCATTTCCGGTATCTGGCGCGGTACCGGTGTAATCATAATGGGTATCTTCAACCCAAACATCAGCCGTATCATCACAAGCGGTTGGAATCGCGAAGCCATTGGTAACACTGAGACTATTATTACTGACCGAAACCGCATCAACACCTAAACCAAAATCAGCAAAGGCTTGCCACACTAGACACACATCTTCACCAGCGTAATTATCAATTGCAGCTTGAATGACACCATCGCGTGTATCAATAAAACTCGGTGAACAAATAGTATTTTTTAGTCCTTCAGTAAAATATAACAACGCACGTTGGTTACCACTGCCTCCCATCGCATTATACAAATCACTATCAAAGCCATGTTCATTGACTAATGCCCAATATACTTCCCAACCCGCCTGCGCCCACACCGAGCCAATACCATGAGGCACTGACATGCCAGATGTAATACTCTCATAGGTATAATTATTAATCGCAGGATCGGTACTGTATTGTTGCGGGCGAATACCTGCACCTGTTATTGGTTGTCCAAGTACATAGGTTCCCATTCCGCGAGGATCTGCTCCAGTCATACCAGCAGGATGGGTTAACATAATGGCGTATAAATCACTGATCCCTTCAGATGGGCGTTGGTAGTTACTCAAGCAGTTAACATTGGTTGGGCCGCCGACTAAACGATTAGAAATACCATGAGCATATTCATGAACTATGATTGCGCCATCATAATCACCATCACGTTCTGGCGTAGTTAAGTTCCATAAGTACATTTGCATTCGAGGTCGACTACCATCGGCAGGAGTATAGAAATTGGCATTGTTATAGCCGCCGCCATCTTGTGCTTCCGCACGTACATCATCACCACCAAGCCCAGCACCACCGTATTGATTCACCTGAAAATTACCCGATGCCTGATCAAAACCATATAAATAAGTAATGTCATGGATAATATTGTTCCAGTAAAACAAATTCGCTGTCGCAGCATAGCTACTATCTGCTGGTGATAAAGTTAAATCCAATGGAAATAAACAATTTAGTCCTGCGCCACAATCAGGCTCTGTACCTGTCGGTGATCCACTGTTATTTGAATCATTATAAGCATGGACGTTATTACCGCGCATAATGGTATATTCAGCACCAATGCTGGCATCAAGATCATGCCATTTCCACGGTGAACCTGGGCTAGCCGCTGGGTTGCTGATCACTTGACGAGTATTTAATGGCGTAGCATGATTTGGCGATTCAACCGGAATAGGAAACGCTTCATAGCTATCACTATCTACTTGATCAAAGAATGCCAGTACATCACCATTTTGAGCATCCACCAGCATTTGGTAGACATGGCGTTGGTCGTGGGTAAATAGAATAAAACTCCATGCTAGGCGTAGTTGATCACCTTTGACTGGAAAATATACCAGTGTGGCATCGATCGGCTCTTTAGAGGCGGTTGTTGCCGTTAGCGTGGTTTTTTGATCGTCACGACTAAGATCTTCGCTGTCGATCTTTGGTTGATGAATCAGGTTGATCCCGACTTTTCTAGCACCATTAATGATCGCTTGTTGCACCGACACCGCAGGAGCGGCTTTATTAACGATGACTTGATCAACGGCGGGTGAAAAACCATTGTTAACACTTAAAATACGTCCATCACGATTAACATTTACCTGTAATAAGGCATTAAAAATATCGCGTCCATGACGTTGCTGTTGAAAGTAATAGCGTTGTGAACCCGTCGCTTGTGTTTGACGAACTTGCTGACTGACATTAGCCAAATCGGTGTCAGATAACCGTAATAAGCCACGTTGTTGATTAAGAAACTCCATTACTACTGTTGCTGTTGATTTTGTCGGATCAGCTTCGGTTAAATAACCGGTTTGATTATAGATAACCCGCGCGACACCGGTTTTTTTATCAAAATCGACATTCAACGTCGGTAATCGCTGCGTCAATGTTGTTTGTGCATTTACCTGTGTGGTGGTGGGAGTAATATTGACATTAGCCGTTGCAGCGACTCGCATATCATAATTAGCTGTTTCAAGATGATCGGTTGTATCTTGGCGTTGTGATAAATATAAATCGACGTTATTAATGCTTAATGGTGCCGCTGTCACAGCTTTTTGAGCCATAAATCCAATTGCTTGCGCTTTAATATCGTGCGCCCCGACACTGGCTGTAAACACTAATGCTCCATCGGTGGTAAAGGCATCTTCGCCTGTTACACCAATCGGCGTTGATGCATCATCAATATAAACTTCTGCACCTTTGATCGGGTTGCCATTAGCGTCATAGACATTCACTACAAATTGCGCATTTAATGCCGTGACTACTTCAACCTCAGAATCATTAAATGTCACTTGGCAACCAAGAGTTTTATCTTGTTTGGCTAAAACAAAATTATCTGAGGTACAACTTGCAAAAGCACTCACCGACTGATTACTTTCATCAAAAAATTTAAGGGTTAAATAAAGCGCTTCACTATTTGCGTCTGCAAAACTGATATTCAGTGGTATCGTCGCTTGATAGGCCGTATTTGGGCTAGTGGCTGGCGTCAACGTAATCGCATTATCAAACACAATCATGCTATCAGGGTTGATCACTTTAAGTTGAGTACGTAAATGATTAAGACCATTGACATGATCGACAATATTATTTGGAATCTCGATGGTTAAGTTGGTGCTATCTCCCTGCGCGTCAAAGTTAAACACCGCAATAGCCATTAAAGGAATAATATCGTACTGAATATCTGTCGTTGTTGCGTCAATCACTAATGCTGAATTAGGTAAAGCCAGTTTACCTATATGCTGATTATCATCGTAAAAATTAACCCCAAGATCGTAATTACCAAAAGCAATATTAAAATAAAGATTTGAACGTGAGGTTGCAGGATTAATCGCAAATTTCATCTCTGCGGCATTATCAATCGCAATCCCAACAATAGGGTTATTCAACGCCAATAGATTTAATTGCGTTGCATCGACATTAAAAAATAATTTCGCCATTTCAGGATTAACCGATATTTGAGTATCAATATTACCTAACACTGGCGTTATAACCATATCGATTAACGCATTACCGTTTGAAACTTCTGTTGTCAGTTCCCCATAATAAGCTTGTTGATTATGCTGTATATTAAGCACGAAATGATAATTAGCGGGGGCTAAACCTAACGTGGTTGCAGATGATATTGAAAAACTGTCGACGTCTAAATAGGCTTTCCAATCAAAATCTTCAGTGGTATTTTGATCGAGGTTAGTTACCGTTAATTTTCCCGCAACTAAAATAGGTGCTTGAACGTTTTTAGCTATGGTTTGATTGTTATTATCGAATACTTGAAATGCACTAAATTTAGGAGAGAAATCGACTGTTACAGCATCAACCTTGGCGCTATTATCATTACAACCAATGAGCGAGAATAATACACCCAGTAATATTCCATACCAATAGTGCAATCCTTTCATAATACAACCTTCTATAATTTTAATTTATACCGTCAGCATTACTGACACAATATAAAATTATAGTAATAACCCATCATCGATTACGTCTTATTATAAAGAATGCCTTTACACCTAATAGCAATGAATACTTTTTCACCTTCTCAAAAATGATGCCGATCGCATTCAAAAAGATCTAGCGTTTATTGGTTGTTTTACGGCAGCTTTTAGCTAGTTCATCACCTTAAAATCATCGAATATGACCACCAATGCATAGCGTGTTGCTATCGATTACTCCGGCCTCTTAAAAAATAAGGAAAGAGTAATGCAAACAGGTTATTGGGCAGTTGATGCTTTTATTCTTGCCAATATCATATTGTGGATCACTGTCTGCGGTATTTTTATTTATCAGCAGTATACCCACGGTGGATCATTGGTTAGCCAATCTAAGAGTACCCCTTTAAGGAGTCGAAAATGAACCCTAAAACACTTGGTTATACCACGATGATTGTTTCAGCCACGCTAATGGGATGCGTTGGCTTATTCTCCCGTAATATTAATACCAGCGGTGATGTAATTGCCTTTACACGTATGATCGTTGGCGCTATCTGTATTTTGGCGATCATGTTGTATCAAGGCAAAGCTCAGCAAATAAAAAACGTTAAATTAACCCCAGCAGTCATAACCAGCGGCGTTTGTTTAGGATTATGTTTAGCCGCTTATGTTTCTGCGACCCAATATACGACCTTAGCCAATGCGGTATTTTTAATTTATACCGGCCCTGTTTTTTCGACTATTCTCGCTGCAATTTTCCTAAAAGAAAAAATTTCAGCCTTAACGGCATCGATGTTAACCGCGGTCTTTATTGGGTGTTTATTTATTATCGGTATTATTAGCTACCAGCCTCAAACAGGACTGACATTATCACTGTCATTTTCTAAGCAAAATATGGTGGGAGATATTCTCGGATTAATGTCAGGTATCGGTTATGGCTTGTATTTATTCTTCAGCCGTTATCGGACAGATATAAGCTCTGATTCACGCTCTCTATTTAACTTTTCATTTGGTGCAATTGCAATTGCAATCTGCTTTATGGTTAATCCGCCGTCACTGGCAGCCATGGATAGCACTTCGTGGTTATGGTTAATTTCAATGGGGTTCTTTATTGGCTTTGGCGCGTTATCACTATTAACTATTGCCGCTAAACATTTAAAAGCCGCTGAACTGGCCTGTATTTCTTATTTAGAGACAGTGGTTGGCGCAGGGTTAGGTATTTTAGTCTTCAGTGAATCATTAACCGTCTTACAAGCGATTGGTGGCATATTGGTGATTGGTGGTGGTATGGGAGAAATTGTGATTAATATCATCAAAAAGCGGGCATTAGCTCATAAGCCGCAATCTCACCAACCCCATCCGCAACCATAAGGTGACACGGTATGAATACCTCACTCAATTGGGGCTTGCTATTAGTGACTGTTGCTATCATGGTCGGTTTAGCTCTATACAGTAATAAAGTAATGCATAGCAGCAAGGGTGAGGGTGGTTTTTTATTAGCCGCTAATTGTTTAGGTCCCTTTATTGGGGCCTCAACCATCGTTGCCACCGCATTTTCTGGCTGGGGGTTTATGGGATCTCCTGGCGTTGCATATAAATACGGTGTGATTGAACTGTTAGGTAATTTTTTCTTTGCCCCCGCGATGATTTTTGCTGTGCTTTTTTGTGCGCGATTTTTACATCAAAAAGCTCAAACAATGGGAACACTGACGATTGCTGAGTATATTGCTGTCAGCCACGACGGTCCATACCTCATCAAACGTATTACTCAAGCATTCAGTGCGATTATTACCATTGTGTTATTACTTATTTTTCTTGTCGGTCAAATCAAAGCATTAGGGCTATTAGCAGGACAATGGCTCGGTATCAGTCAAACCACTGCCTCATTAATTATGGTGGCAATTATTATTCTTTACACATCTATTGGTGGTCTTGCTGCCGTCGCCTTTACTGATACTTTTATGGTACTCGGCATGTGTTTATCCGCCATTATTATTATGGTGACCATTTTTACTGATTTACCACCACAACAATTAATCGAACAACTCAATGCTATCGATAAAAACCTGTTAGCTCCACAAGACTCTGGCCCTTACGGTACTAGTCGTTGGCATGTATTAATGGTTCTACCCTATGCGTTTATTTATAGTGCAACCCTGCCCTATATGTCAGTACGATTTATGGCATTTGCCAACACCACTAAATTACATCATGTCGCCGCTTATATGACTCCAATGGCGTGCTTATTAAGTTTAGTGCCTATCGTCGGCTGCTATATTCGCGTCAAAGTCCCTACGTTAACCAACCCCGATGATGCGATGCCGGTATTTCTGACCCAATTTTTGTCGCCCTCTTTATCCGCAATTGTTACCTTATTTATATTATTTGCAATGAAATCAACCGCTAACTCAGTGCTACACGCTATTTCAGGTGCAGTATCTCACGATTTACGGCAAGCACTTTGGCCACATTCATCACTGACAGCAAAGCAGCTATTATTGCTAAATCGTGGTGCGGTATTAGGATTAGGTGGAGTTGGATTTATTATTATGCTATTTGCACCGCCGTTTATGTTATCAATGTTGGCCATTTTAGGCTCAGGTACATTAATGGCAGCACTGGTCGCACCAACTTTATTGGCGCATTGGCTACCGAGTAATATTTATGCGGCATTGAGCGCATTAGTGATTGGCTTTTTTAGTGGCTGTTTACTATTTGTGGAGTTTAGTTTGGGCTGGGTTGAAGCACCACTGTACGCATCAATATTAGCATGTTGCAGTTATGCGCTGGTGGCGAAATGTAGCCAATATCAATTCATTGCTCATTATTTACGTTTATCGTAATAACATCATATAAAGAGAAAAGACATCAAGAGCATAATGTTAACGTTATGCTCTTGTTGGTAGTAGTAGCGACGTTTAAGCTTGCCACTGATGAAATTGTTTTTGTAACTGCCCTTGTATTGATTGTGAGTTACCAATATTTTCCCGCAACGCAACATGGTTAGCCCGATAAGCACGAGGGGTTACCTGCAATAATGTTTTAAATTTTTCATTGAAGTTTGATAGCGATGAAAAACCCACTTCAGCACCAATATGAGCAATACTCCAATCAGTTGAGACTAAATACCTTGCCGCTTGTTTCACCCGCTGCTCAATCAAATATTGGCGAAATGTCACCCCGAGATGGGTATGAAAAAACCGTGAAAATGTACTTTCAGCCATATGTAACTGCTGGGCTACAATGGTTACTGTCAGTGGCTCTGCTAAGTTGGTGGCTATATATTGCAACACGTTATCAACACGATTCTCGGTTCTTTTGGTGGTAGAAAATGCAAGCTGGTGGGTTTCTAATATTTGACTCGGTGAGGTTTTTGTTAATTGATCAAGCAACATTAATATATTAAGCAATTGTTTAAAATCAAACGTATTCTCTATGTTATCCATGATCTCAAATAAAGGTTCTAACCACTCACTTTCAAATAATAATCCTTGTTTTGCATGATCTAACATATTTTTTATATTACTAAACTGAATACTATCAATAAATGTTTGACCTAAAGCGTTTAAACGAAAATGCAGTACATCCCCAACACTTACCTTATTATTATCAATACTAACTTTAAAAGGATAAAAAGGTGCTAATAAGACTAATTGTCCTACCACTAATGGTATTTGAGTTGATGATAAGTGTAATATGCAGCCATTCTGTTTAGGGCGTATTAATATATAATCAGCACCAAAGATAAAATGCTTATTTTCAGACAATGGTTGTAAATCAAACATTAAAAATTTAGGTGTATTTGCTATTATCTTCTGATACATAACCGTATTCCCCTTTTTATAGCCTCCATTATTACTACTTTATACTGCAGAGCTAGATACTTTGATTGAAAATGGGCGGTTATTCACTGACACAATATATTCTTTTTTTAAATATGTGAGATTCCATCGAGCTTTATACGTAATAACTGAAATTAACATACTAAGAATGCCATAAATATCATTCTTAGCGATTATTTTTTATTATTAATAATTAAGAGTTGTAATAACCGCTATAAATACCATTCTCAGCATATAATCGACATTTATCAGCAGAACTTCGCTATAAAATGAATTTTAAAAGCGCATTATAAACTCATTGAAGAGCACAACACATAGCCTTCAACAGCAAGAGGCAGCGACATAACACATTGTTAAATAACAATAATAAATATCTGTTATCAAGTATCAATCAGCAATGTGCCAATAAACACTGTTTCAATACAACTATTCGTTCTCATGGAGAATTTGCAATGAGTATTTCTAACGACTTTTATCCAAATGCTTCTTTACCTCTTGAGCGTAAAGAATCCGGTGTGCCGTATGTTAGACCTGGCTTACATGTTGAATCTTATAACGATTTTGATCCTCTTCGCCATGTAATTGTCGGTATTGCTGATAACCAACATATTCCAGAAGCTTGCCCAGCTAGTAATGAAAAAATTCCTGCCGATTCTCCAATGCGTGGTAGTAAAGCAGGCCGTCGTACTCAAGAATCAATTGATCGTGCTAATGAGTGTTTAAATGGTTTTGCTAAAATTCTAGAAAATCGCGGTATTATTGTCGATCGTCCAGGGGCTGTTGATTGGCATGATCGTATCAATACTCCTGACTTTTCAATTAGCTCTGGCTTTGGTTGCATGCCACCTCGTGACTGCTTACTCACCATGGGTAAAAGTATACTTATGGCACCAATGAGCTTCCGTAGTCGTTATTTTGAATATTTGGCATATACCGATCTTCTTCGTGAGTATTTTGAATCAGATCAAAAATGTATGATTGAACAAGCTCCACGTCCACGTTTATCTGACGATAGTTTCCGTATGGATTATGTTGCTGCCTACGAATATTTATCAGACGAAGAAACAATGGCGCGTTCATTAAACAAAGAATACAGCACCAAAGAAACAGATATTCTTTTTGATGCCGCTGATGTGATGCGTTTAGGTAAAGACATTTTTGTACAGCATGGTCTAACTACCAACTTAGCTGGTATTCACTGGATCAAGCGTAAATATGAACCTATGGGTTACCGTATTCACACATTAAGTTTTGCTGATAACCATCCAATTCATATTGATGCAACATTCTGCCCACTACGTCCAGGCTTAATGTTACTTAACCCACATCGGCCGCTATTTGCAGGCCAGCGTGAAATATTTGAAAAGAATGATTGGCAAATTGTTGAAGCGGTTAAACCTGCATGGGATAACCCACCACCACTTTGTTATTCAAGCACATGGTTATCAATGAATACGTTGATCATTGATCATAAAACCGTCTGCGTTGAAGCCAGTGAAAAGGCTCAGATGGAGCAATTTGATAAGTTAGGCTTTAACGTAATTCCAGTAGATTTACGTGATGCTTATGCATTTGGTGGTGGTCTACACTGTGCAACAGCCGATGTATGGCGTGAGGGTACATGTGAAGATTATTTCCCAAATCAGTTTAGTGGTTCACATAATATTGAACATTGGGAATACTAATCAATAAACTGTTTATATTTGCCCTTTAATAACTATTATTAAGGGGCTTTTTTATTACCGTAACTTTTTAATTCAGCATAAAAAAAAGAGCCAACAAGGGCTCAAAAAAATCATATAATACTTTTAAATGTAGAATTATTGTTCTTTTTGTATCCTTACAAATGAAAAATATACATTTAAAAGCAAAAAGGTTATATCGTTAATAATTATCAGCCAAAATTATTTTTTTTTGTCAGTGTTAAGTAAACTATTAATTTAATTTATACATACAAATACATGATCACTATAAATAAACACCAACATATTTATATTTATAATGTTCCACCTAATGAAAGATAAAATGAGCTTTCACCAGTAGATGTTTGACCATAACTTAAATAAACAGGTCCTAAAATAGAATCAACAGCAACATAAACACTACCCGCTGTAATCGCAGTATCCCAACTTATTGTTGATGAACGATCCCACACGCCGCCTCTTTCTAGCGAGCCACCAACATAAACGGGTAATTTTATCGCCCCAAAATTATTATCAATAACACGATAGCGATATACCAAGCTCGCCAACGCACTATAACGGCCATTTAACTCATAGCGATGATAGCCTGATAAGTTAAACAAACCGCCAAGATCTTGCGCATAAATAGGTAACAAATCATCAGCATCTGAACCTGCCGTTTTTATCGATGCTACTAATGTATGTCTATTATATGTAAACGGTTTTATCATTGATAAACTGTAATATATGGTGTCGCCATTCTTTCTTTTACCAGAGTCAGGTAAACGCAATGTATTGCTATAACCAATCTCACTATTTAAATAAGATCCATGGGTTGGAAAAAAGAAACTATCTAAATCATCATAAGTAAGATTGAGGTAAGGCCCATATAAATCATAATTTTCTTTACGCTCAATCGAAGCAACACTAATACTACCGGTTTGCCCTTGATAACCTAATGTAAGAGCAGCCCAAGGCTTAATATTCCATCCCATTTCAACATAAGCATGAGTCTGGTTATATTTTGCATCAATATTTTTTAATTCATTATGACTAAAATCAGAATAATTAAAATGATCAAATCGGCGAATTTCATTACTGGTTTCAGCACCAAATGCCGTGAAATAATGCTGCTGATAATCTATTGGAAAATAAAATTCAGTGGTGATATTTTTCCAACTACCTAATTGCCACTCAAGTAACCATTCACCGCCTTTATCAGTAAGATCAGTATAAATATATTGAGCACCAAAAGAAAAATCAGAGCGACTTTCAAAATCATCTTCAAATGCTAAAGTAAAATTTAAATATCCTGGGCCCCATGACTTTTCATTAATATCCATCACAAGAATATTTTTATTATTTTTTTGTTTTATCGAATAATTAATACGCCCATAAATGTCTTCACTTTGAAGTCGTTTAACAGCTTGCTCTAATTCATCATTAGATATTACTTTTCCCGTTTTTAACTCTAATTGTGCTAATAATGTTTTATTCGGTAAATTAGTATTATTTACAATTTCAATATCATCAATAAAATAAGAATCATGTGCAGAGAGATGTACTCGACGAATATTTTTTTGTTTATTATATTCAGCATAGTCTGTTGGTGATAACTGATAACGTAATAAACGAGGTAACGATGCTGTCGCTATTTTTCGTCCCGCTTGATAGGCTTGCTCAAGTTTATCAAAATCAGCAGCCGTCATAAAAGCAACGTTTGGCTGTAGATAAATATCAGTTTTCTTCATTAAGCTTTTTTGATAATCAGCACTGGCATTGGTCATATAAGTTGTTAACTGCGAGATAATATTCAAAGCACTGTCTAAATCTTTTTTAGGCATTAAGCTATCACGAAGATCTACCGCAATAATAACATCAGCACCAAGCTGTTTAGCGACATCAACAGGCATATTATTAACCACACCACCATCAACCAATAATTTATTATCTAAATGTACCGGTTTTAATGCGCCAGGCACTGTCATTGACGCCTGCATTGCAGTCGCTAAATGACCTGAACTAATCACTACTGGTGTCACCTTCGTAATGTCTGTCGCAACACTACGGTAAGGAATAGCCAGACGATCAAAGGTTTTTAATGCAGGTAAGTTATCCGTAAGTTGACGTAAAAGTACCGCCAAACCTTGGCCTTGAAAAGCACCAGGACGAGATTTAAACTCACCATCAATATCTAAGCCTAAATCCGTATGTAACTGATAAGTATCATTTTGCTTTTTTCTACGTAGCGATAAGTCATTTCGACTAGCACGATCTATATAACCAGTATTCCAATTGGTATCAAAAGTACGCTGCTTAACTTCTTGAGCCGAAAGACCCATCGCATACATACCACCGACATAAGCCCCCATACTGGTACCTGTGACGATATCAACGGGAATACGATTTTCTTCTAGAACCTCAAGTACCCCTATATGGGCTGCACCTTTTGCTCCCCCTCCACTAAGCACTAACCCAATTTTAGGACGTTCAATAACAGGACGATCTGCTGCTGCAGCATAGACATTAGCAGCTGGTGTACTAATAATAATACAAAATAAAACCCTGCTAAAATCCTTTTTACTGAACAACATCGTCTAACTCCGCTAACAATAATACTTAATATCACATAATACATTACTCGTATTATGTGTTAACTATTTGAAGTTTATTAAAACAAAAAGAGCACTTATAAGCACTCTCTTTGTTAATACTCTTTTGTGATTATAAATCAAATACCTTTAGCGACATCGTCTAATGCACTTAAAACTTGCTCAGTAATATGACCTTCATGGACAAGCTTACATACTTTGCGTCGAACAGCTAACCCTGAAATTAAACGTTCAATGGATAAATGACGTTCATCTTGACGACTATTGTACAATTCAACCGTTTTACTTAAGGTTTCATAACTCACACGCTCTCCTGCCACATGTAGCCAATCAAGCTTCTCTAGATAGCCCTGACACTCTTCAGTAATTGTCGTAGCTGGATGACCTGTCATTGCTGATAAAGCAGTTATACTACGCTGTAGCGCTTCTGAGGAGGTATATTTAGATAAAACAATTGTTAACTCATCAGCATTGATTTCAACTAAGTGCTTACGTAGCTTAATACGACGACCTAAACGACCACGAGGACGCGCTTCTTTTCGCTGAATAGGTTCAAATTCACCATCAATGATTGCTGAGAGTTGATCCAATGCTTGCTTAGGCATAATTTCATTACGCAATGGGTTCGGCATTGTTGGTGCCATATTACGTTTGCCTTCATTGGTTGTTTTCGCACGAGAATAACGAATAACTTCTTCAGCATCAGATTTAATATCAATACGATAATCAGTATAGCGTTTATCAATTTCTTCAGCAGAAATCGTTAAGTGATAGCCCCATAAATTTACCGCAAACATGGTTTCTGTCACTTTGCCTTCAGCTAACTTTTTTAATTCACGAATAATATCTGAAGAAAAACGGCGCCATTCAATATTCCTAGCAAGCTTCTGATTTAACTCACTTAAAAGCATTGAATCAACCACACGGCGAGACATGCGACTTCTGAAAAAGGTGTATAACTGAAACACTAAAGTATGTTGACGCAAAATCTCTGGCGGGAACAAGAAGAAATAATCACGAGTTAACAATTCATCAAAAAAGGAAGGTTCCCAAACTAAAATATACAAATTAGGTTTGATACGAATCTCACCATCTTCACCTTCTTGAGGTGCTTCTTCAGATGCTGTTATGGTACGAGCAATAAATCTAAACCGATCACTTTTAAAACCTTCTGGCATGTTTTCACTCAGCCAACGACCGGTTAATTCATGCAATTGAAAGTCAGTAAATTCAATACGATCAATACTTTCACGAATAGAATCTCGCGCAGGACCACTGTCTTTCTTACCTCGAAGCGCTAAAATATCAGTAATATATACTGGTGTTTTATTCGCCATTGAACGCAGTTGGATCTCATAATCTGCGAGGTGATGATCATGGTATTGCACGGTTAATGTAAATAACGCAAACAATGTCATAAGATCATCAACTGTCATGATCGACTTTGATGATCGTGTTTCAATGATCGCTTTAGTGCCGCTGATCGCAACCATCGCTTTTTGATAATTTTTCTTTGTTCGAGGTGGTGCTAAAGCCTGATCAATAATTCCCGCCCAACTTGTCGGCGATACCACAATTTGATCAGCTTCATCTGGCATTGAGGGAGGTGTACCTAAACCGTATTCAGTTAGTAGGCGGCGATTAACATGATTTTGAGCAAGGGCTTTTGAACGTTTTTGTTTTTCATGCTGCTTAAATTGTTCAGACAGTAAACTCCCTGTACCAAGCTGAGAAATTAGCAAAGCAGGATTGATAAAGTGATGAAGCATCGTTTTACCAGCAAGACCTTCTTCAAAGCGTACTGGTTGCTGATTAAATAAACCAACTGCAACTGCGGCTCGTAAACGTTGCTGAATCGCTGCTCGTGTTAACTGCCCTTCTGTTGCTTCAATGAGCTCCGTTGTAGAAACCATGCCATCTTGGCTTGATAGGCCACGTAATGAAATGATGTTCAATAGCTCAATAATACTTTTGGTTACGCCTTTAAAATGTTGATACTGAGGTAGCCAATCAACTAAATTTGCAGGGATCACAAATAAATGACCATCTTTGTGTGATCTTGGCGCTTCGATCAATATTTTATCAATCGGATTTTTTTTTGTTTTTCGAGCGGAGTTCATCTGTCATTAGCCGTAGAAGCATCATCTTTCCGTAAAGATTAATAGAAAAAGATCAAGAAAGAAAGTTTTTTATTTAAAGTATTTAAAACTGATCTTTATGATTAATTCTGATCTTATTGATTATATGATCTAATGATCAGGTGATTTTTTTGTGTGTAACTTATTGTTTATTATGTTGATTATTTTATTGCGTCTTGGAACGATGATCAATGAAAACACAGAAGCATGATCATATAGGGCTTGAAAGCATGATCATCATCATGCTGGAAAGATGATCATTATTAACTTGAAAACATGATCATAATAAATTCGAAAGCATGATCATCACTCGTAATCACCTTTTCCACAATGTTATCCACAGGCTGAGTAAATATAAGATTATTTGAGCTCATAAAGGTCGCTATTTTGGTGCTGATTGTGATTTTTAGGACTGGAAAGATGATCACCATCGCGTAGTTTCAAGTTTTTAGCCGTTATATCATGCTCAAATATTCAATCAGTAACGAATTTCAAGTTGAATTGACACTTAATTGAAATGACATTTGACGTAAAAAGGCGACTAAACATCATCAATCCGTTGTAGGATCGATGATCATCAGCGACTAGGTGTATTTCAATCTAAGTGTGATGCTTTAATCTCATGTTAATTTTATCATTTTATTCTGATCTCTATCGCCTCTAACCCCTTATTGAATCAGCATTCTCCGTAGTTCTTCCGATATTTTACATGCTTC
Organism: Photobacterium andalusiense; assembly: GCF_900185625.1. GTDB lineage: Bacteria > Pseudomonadota > Gammaproteobacteria > Enterobacterales > Vibrionaceae > Photobacterium > Photobacterium aquimaris. The sequence goes on along the minus strand of NZ_FYAJ01000003.1, from coordinate 221,709 downwards.
CGTAGCGTTTAGTATTAAAGGCTGATTTAGATTGCTACTCTTGATCATTTTTCCGCAATCAATCTAACCAAAATACACTGTAAACGATAGTTTTTTAATGATTATCTGTGCTTGATCATCGTTTCATATTTAGTGGATTTTTTATGGAACAATGATCAAGTACTGAGCTTATTTTTTTACAACGGTAGGCTTAATTTCAGATTGTTTTTTAAATAGTTAGCGGTTATTTTCTATTTTAGGCTGATTTGCTAATGAAATTGAGCTATTTCATTAGCATTACGCTATTGTTGGTGTTGAACATGCTTTTAATGTTGAAATGACATATCCCGTAAACTATCCATTATTTTTCATTGTTCCGATAAAAATAGTCTTAAGTCCGATTTACATTGTAAACTTGTGACACTGTAACACTTTTATGAAATGGTTTTTCTTTGGTAATTATAAAGATAATAAAGTCAGATTTAAGTCTAAAAAATATGAAATTTTATGCTTTTTGCATTAAATCATGTTTTTACATGCGAATAATATCACATGGTTTTGTTCAGCTTTTTATTGTTTATGTCGTTATTTATTGTACAATATAATTAGTCAATCATCATGGCATAGAGTAATAATGAATAGGGAACAGACGATACAAAATTTGCTCAATATTGCAGAGCAAACTAAACAAGTACAAGCCGATCGTATTGAAATTGTTTTAGAAGAGCGTCGTGACGAAGTTTTTCCACCAATGTCAAAAGCTTTAATGGAAACACGTTCAGGCTTAACGCGTCGAAAGTTGGATGATGCAATCTCACGGATGGAGGCAACAGGTCATCAATTTACTAAAAATAAAGCGAACCATTATTCAATAACGCTTGAAGAAGCTCACCAATTAATGGTTTCAGCGAAAAAACCTGCTTTTTATGAGCGTGAAGGTGCAGGACGTAAACCTTGGGTAGTGAATGTTCAGAACCAAAAAGGTGGTACTGGAAAATCAATGACAGCAGTACATATTGCTGCATGTTTGGCATTAGATTTAGATAAACGCTACCGTATTTGCCTTATTGACCTTGATCCTCAAGGATCATTACGTTTATTTCTTAACCCTTTGATCAGTATTGGCAAGCAAGAAACAATTTATTCAGCTGTTGATGTTATGTTAGATAACGTGCCTGAAGGCGTATTAACAGATAAACATTTTGTAATGGATAATGTGGTGATGCCAACTCAATATCCTAACCTTAAAACAATTGCAGCTTTTCCAGAAGATGCGATGTTCAATGCTGATGCATGGCAAGATCTTGCGGTAAATCAAGACCTTGATATTGTTCGGTTGCTCAAAGAAAAAGTGATAGATCCTATCGCTGATGAGTTCGATATCATCATGATTGATACCGGTCCTCATATCGATCCTTTAGTGTGGAACGCAATGTATGCGTCTAATGCGTTAATTATTCCATGTGCTGCAAAACGTCTAGACTGGGCATCAACAGTTAACTTTTTCCAACATTTACCGACTGTTTATGAGATGTTCCCAGAAGATTGGCATGGTTTAGAGTTTATTCGTTTAATGCCAACCATGTTTGAAGATGATAATAAAAAGCAGGTTTCTGTATTAACTGAAATGAATTACTTGTTACGTGAGCAAGTAATGATGGCGACAGTGCCGCGCAGCCGTGCTTTTGAAACCTGTGCAGATACTTATAGCACAGTTTTTGATCTTACTGCGGCTGAATTTGAAGGTGGTAAAAAGACTCTTTCAACAGCTCAGGAAGCGATTCAGCGCGTTGGTTTAGAGTTAGAACGTGTTATGCACAGCCACTGGGCAAACTTGAACGAGGAGTAATTGACAGATGGCGATTAAAACTACAGATCTTAATGCGCGTTTATTTGGTAAAGCAGATAAACGTCGTGCTACTAACGTTACAGAAGCACAAACTGCAGCACGTGATAAAGCTGCGGTTATTGAATTAGCTGTTGCGGGTGAAGATACTGTTGCGTTTGAATTAGTAAAAGTAAATGCAGATGATGTTAGTACTCAAACAATCGTTTTTGCTGAAAATGCCCGTGAGCAGGCTTTCTTAAATGAGCATGCGTTAGCTGATATTTTAGTGACATTAAAAGATCGCGGTCAGCAATATCCAGCTGTAGGTCGTTGGCTTGAAGATGGTCGTATTGAAGTATTAGACGGTAGTCGCCGTCGTATGTCTTGTATTATTGCTCATAAAGATTTTCTAATTTATGTAGCAAAAGGTATTAATACTGAACACGCTAAGTTTCTATCTGATGTTGCGAATGCGCATAAACCTTTATCACTGTTTGAACGTGGTAAAGAAATGCAGTCGTTATTAGATTCAGGTAAAGTAGCTGATCAAAAAGAGCTTGCGAAGTATTTGCAATGCAGTGAAGCATTGGTGAGTGGCGCATTAAAAGCGGCTAGTTTACCGATGGAATTATTGATGGCTTACCCTAGTGTTGGTGAGCTTGGTCGCCCAACAATTGTTAAACTTCATCGTATTTTCTTTGGCTTAAACCATGAACAACAGCAGCATATGATTGCTGATTTAAGTGGTGAAAATACGGCATTATGGAAAACAATTAATGCGCAAGGTATTAGCCGTATTACGCGTGAAGTGACTGGAAAACTAGAGCAATTAGGGGAGCAATTACACCCAAAAGCTGTGGTTGAAAAGCCTACGTCACAAGATCTTATTAAGGGTAAAGTTTCTTATACACGCGATGGTGATAAATTACAGCTTAAACTGAAAAAGATGAGTGACCGTCAGATCAGTGATGTACTGGCTTATTTAAATGATTATCTAAAGTAATAGTCGATTTTACTTAATAAAAGCCACGCTATTATGCGTGGTTTTTTTATGCCTGTTGGAGCTGTGTTATGATCTGTTTGTCATTTATTTTTGGACCTATTTATGTCGATGCAGTTAGAGACATTTTTTGCTCAACTTCAGCAGCAGTTATCACAATATTTTTGTCGTCAATTAGTCGTATTAGAAGGCGATATTGAATGGGCGACAGCTAGTGCAACGACGATTGGAAACTATTTTCCACAACGGTTATGGGCTGGTGATAATGCACCAATGTCTTTTGTTTCATCCTCGTTTAAACAGTCTAAGCAGTGGCTTGGGCAAGAGTTTGATTTGGTGGTTATCAATGCCCTTGATGGTATTAATGCTGATACCTTAGGTGCACTTTCTGGCACGATTAAAGGGGGTGGCTTATGTATTATTATTGCGCCACCAACATGGCGCTTACAGCATATAGCATCGCCATTTTACCAACGCTTAGGACGATTGTTTTTAGAGCCTGAAGTGATATTGATTCAGCAATCTCAACCGTTGCCACGCTGTTGTTTAACGTCAGTTTGGGATGATATAACCCCGCCAACAATATTTACTGATACCAATACTCAGCGTCGTTGTTTAACCCGCGGCCAATCAGAAGCTGTCGATGCCATCATTAAAGTGATGACAGGGCACCGTAAGCGACCGTTAGTTTTATCAGCAGATCGTGGTCGTGGAAAGTCAGCGGCGTTAGGTATCGCCGCCGCGGAACTATTGCTTACTCGCACAATGAATATTGCGGTAACAGCGCCGTCATTTGCTTGTGCTGAAACCGTGTTTAAACATGCTAAGTTGCGATTGCAGACAACGAATCAAACCCATCCTCATCAATTAAATATTGGATCGAGCCGACTTGAGTTTGTGGCTATCGATAAGATTGTTAATGATGCTTCCAATTACGATTTTATTATTGTTGATGAAGCTGCCGCTATTCCTGCATCAATATTAACGGATCTACTTGGACGGCATAATCGTTTAGTCTTTGCGACCACCATTCATGGCTATGAAGGAACAGGTCGTGGTTTTGAAATTAAATTTAAGCAACGATTATTCGAAAAAATGCCGCAATGGCGAAGCTATCATTTGGAGCAACCAATAAGGTGGGCTGCTGGCGATCCACTAGAAGCTTGGATTTTTAAAACCTTATTACTGACAGCACAGGCTCCGGATTGCTGTCAGGATGGAATTAACTCAGCTGCTATCGCGATTGATTATTCAGTTCTAGAACCAGCACAACTTGCGCATGATGAAGTGTTACTAAATCAGCTTTTTGGCTTATTAGTAAATGCGCATTACCAAACGTCTCCTAACGATATTCAACAATTGTTGGATGATCCTAATTTATCTGTTGTTGTTGCATTGCAAGCTGGCGTCATTATTGGCTGTTGTGTGATATCTCAAGAAGGGGGCTTTAGTACTGAATTAGCGCAGTTAGTGATGCAAGGAAAGCGACGTCCACAGGGGCATTTGTTAGCGCAATCTTTAGCTGCGCATCTTGGCTATTCAGTGGCGGCACAACAGCATTGTTATCGTATATTGCGTATCGCTGTTGCTGATAGTTTTCAGCAGCAAGGTATTGGTACTCAACTTGTGAATGCGGTATTACACCAGGCGCTTAATAATAATATTGATTATGTTGGCACAAGTTTTGGTGCTGTTAGTGAGCTTGTTGATTTTTGGTCTCAGTGTTCATTTCGTCCGCTGCGTTTAGGAATGACAAAAGATGTTGCTAGTGGTCACCATTCTTTATTGTGCGTAAAGCCATTATCAAATACTGCACAATCTTGGTTTGATGATGCTCAATCTTTATTTAGCGCTTCTTTTTGTTGTCAACGAGTTGAACAATTCTGCCAATTAGACAGTCAATTATTTTTCAAACTATATTCTGCAAATGTTCAGCAGCCGCTAAATTATGGGTTATCGCAACAGCAAATCAATCACCAATTGAATACTTTTATTGATGGTGGCCTTGGTTATGACATCGTAGTCGCGAGCCTTGAAAGTTGGTTATCGCAGTTTTTATTATGCGGTGATTGCTGTTGGAGTGACGATTTAGGTTTTGTGATTGCAAAAATTTTACAGAAACAATCTTGGTCAGTGATGGTTGAACGCTATCATTTATCGAGTCGAAAGTTAGCCCAGCAACATTTACGTGATGTTGTTGCTCGCTATTATTCTTTATCTTCTTCAGTTCATTAGAGGTTTACGTTATGCAGATTCAAGTTGATACTCATACTCATACATTATCCAGTGGTCACGCTTACAGTACTATCATTGAAAATTCTCAAGCTGCTGCAGCGAAGGGATTAAAAATGTTTTGTAATACTGATCATGCTTCTTTAATGCCTGGCGCGCCTCATTTTTGGTATTTTGCTAATCAACGGGTATTGCCACGATTTCTTAATGGTGTTGCAGTGTTACGTGGCGTTGAAGCGAATATCGTTAATACTGATGGTGAAGTTGATTTAGATAATACGGTATTAGCTAAATTAGACTGGGTGATTGCGAGTTTACACGAGCCAGTATTTAAACCAATGACAGCAAAAGAGCATACCGAGGCGTTGATCAATACTATTAAATCAGGGGTTGTTGATGCGATTGGTCACCCAGGTAATCCTAATTATGATTTCGATTTTGAAAAAGTGATCCGTACTGCTGCTGAGCATAATGTATTAGTTGAAATCAATAATTCATCATTAGGACGCTCTCGTGTTGGTAGTGCACCAAGATGTGAAGAGATTGCGATGATAGCAAAAGAAGTAGGGGCTAGAATTACAACTGGTTCAGATGCGCACTTTGCTGCTGATGTGGGTAACTTTTCTAGTATTCAGACTTTATTAGCGCATGTTAATTTTCCTCAAGAATTGATAACGACTCAACATCCCCAAAGCTTGTTAGACTTTTTAACGGAGCGTGGAAAAGCAGTTGCTGAACAATACCAAGGCCATCAATGGTAGTGCATTAGTATTTCAGTTTACACTGTAAACTGGCCATAATTTATATTTACAGTGTAAATTAGAGAGTATGATTTACACTGTAAATAAGCCAAACACCTCAGCCAAACACCTCAGCCAAACACCTCAGCCAAACACCTCAGCCAAACACCTCAGCCAAACACCTCAGCCAAACACCTCAGCCAAACACCTCAGCCAAACACCTCAGCCAAACACCTCAGCTAAACACCTCAGCCAAACACCTCAGCCAAACACCTCAGCTAAATACCTCAGCTAAATACCTCAGCTAAATACCTCAGCTAAATACCTCAGCTAAATACCTCAGCTAAATACCTCAGCTAAATACCTCAGCTAAATACCTCAGCTAAATACCTCAGCCAAACACCTCAGCCAAACACCTCAGTCAAACACCTCAGCCAAACACCTCAGCCAAACACCTCTGCTAAATACCTAAGCCAAATACCTCAGCCAAATACCTCAGCTAAATACCTCAGCTAAATACCTCAGCTAAATATCTTAGCTAAACACCTTAGTTAAACACCTTAGCTAAATAATGAGTATTAATTTATAAATAAGAGGAGTAAACCATTAGGCAATTGGTTGCTTATGTTGGTTCGATTTACAGTGTAAATGAAAGAAGTAACAAAAGTGATAAGTTGGGTTGATATTTACAGTGTAAATTAGATTTAAAAAAAACTCTATTTACACTGTAAATAGAGTTTTAGATTATTTTTAATTTACACTGTAAATAGATTAAGCCGGTTGTGGTTGTTTCTCTGTAATGAATCCTTGATAGCCACCAACAAATAATTCAGACAGTCTTTCTAATTGAGTTGCTGTTTCTACACGTGTTGCTATTACTTTTATATTAAGGCTATGTGCCGTTCTACATATTGATGAAAGTACCGTTGACTTAGTTTGGTCATTGAGTTGGTGAGTATAGACATAGTCAATTTTCACATAATTAGGTTGGAGTTCTTTTAGATAAGTTAAAGATTGAAAGTTTCGACCATAATTATCAATGCCAAATCCAAATTCATATTTTCGAATGATTGAGCATAAAATACCTGTCGCATCAGTATGTCGAATACAGCTAATTTCTTGGATTTCAAAAAACAATCGAGAACTTAAAAGGGGGTTTTTTTGAAGAAGATTATCTAACCAACGAATAAAGCTTGGATCATTAATACAACTATTAGTGATATTAATGGCAAAAGGACCACTTGTTCTATCTGCATTTAATTTATTAATAATCGCGACAATAACATGACGATCAAACCAACTACCTATTTTTAGATCTTCTATTGCTCCTAAAAACATACCAGCAGAATAGTAGTTGTTGTTTTTCTTAATTGCAGTGAATACTTCATAATGATAGTTAGCACCATTTGAAAGTGTTGCAGGTTGAAATTTATAGGTAAATAAATCTTCACTGATTGCTTCTTCAAGCAAAGATTTCCATTGTTGCTTTCCAAGTGTTATTTGGTTATTTATGTCCTTAATAATGAAAACAGCGTCATGAGGCATTATTTTCGCTTGAGTCAATGCATTATCTAACTGGGTTAATATTTGGCTTGGCGTACTTTTGTTTTCATTAAAAACCAACCCAATAGCAACATTGTTATTAAGTGTTGTTGTACCAGTATTTAAATCATTAAAAACGTTTACTAATGATTTACTGCAAAGTTGCAGTTTTTCAATGGAAATATTTGGAATGAGTATTGCGAACTCATCTTTTGAAAGACGTGCAAGTGTTACATCATTAAAAATGAGCACTTCATTTAGCCGTGTTGCAATTGTTTTTACTAATTCATCGCCTTCCTTAAATCCTTCATTTTGGTAACACTCATTAATTAAATCAGTTTGAATTAATCCTAAACCACCTTTATGTGATTCGTTTAACCATGAGCTAAGTTGATGAATAAAGAAGCTGCGATTACCTAAACCGGAAGTGGTATCAAGATAGGCTTGCTGTCTTAGTTTCATTGCTTCATCTGCTTGGTTTTTAAAGTTAGCATCTAGCTGAGCACAAATTTTATTAAATGCTCTTACAATAATGGCTAAATCAGATTCATTGGGAATCGATAGCGGAGCCTGATTTAAATTATCTATAGTGCGAGCACGTGCCGTGAGACGAGATAATGATGCAAAATTTTTACGACAAATTAAATAAACCAATAAACTTGATATGATTGCAATTAATAGATTTGTTAATGCTGTTCGTGTGCTAATTTTCCATAGTTGTTGATAATTAAGCACTGGCTGAACAGTTATCGTTAATAAACCTAATGATTTATTATTGTGTTCGATGATACGTTGCTCTGTATGAGAGGGAATCTTAAATAGTTTCTGAAACCAAGATGGAGAATGGGTCATTGGTATTAGATTATCTTGACGAATAAGCTGGCTATAATCAGCTGCTGTGATATTTATTTGGCTATAAGTTGTATTTGGGAATAGATGATTAGTGATTGTAAATAATTCTTGCTCCTGAGTATTAGACAGCATAGGAGCATTTAGCTTTTTAAGAGCTTGAGGTAGTATAACTAAAGCGCGATTAATATCTGTTTGTGACGTTACGATATGTTGGTGTTTTAATGTTGAATAACTTGAATAACTTGAATAAATTTGTTGTGCAGATGCTGCGCTAACAATAGCGCAAACTAATGCAGTTATACTAATAACTTGGCGTTTGAAAAGTGTCATAATTTGAGCACCAAAAAAAAGTTAAGTGCAGCATTCAATGAATAGCTTTTGATAAAGAGATGCTGAAAATGAAGATGTCTGATTGCTATAATTTATCAAACCTCGACGATATGCAGTTGATTGTTTCTCAACAAAAGTTGTGTTTCGCTAAATGTGTCTATTTCTTTATGCAACAATTAACGGTTTGCAATCAGAAAGTGTTTTTTATTCAGTTATTCATCATGAATAGATATTAATTATTAAATATTTGGGAGTAGGAGATAGAAGATGGACTTGACTGATATTCGCCGCGAATATACTAAAGGTGGCTTACGTCGTGATGATTTACCTAAAGAGCCTTTAGTATTGTTTAATAAATGGTTACAACAAGCAGTTGATGCTAATTTACCTGATCCAACAGCGATGACTATTGCAACAGTGAATGCTGATGGTCAACCTTTTCAGCGAATCGTTTTATTAAAAGATTTGGATGATGATGGTTTTATTTTTTATACTAATTTAGGTAGCCGTAAAGCTGAACAATTGAATATAAATAATAAAATTAGTTTACATTTTCCCTGGCATATACTTGAACGACAAGTACATGTGACTGGACATGTTGAGCAATTATCAACACTTGAAGTTATGAAGTATTTTTCAAGTCGGCCAAAAGAAAGCCAAATAGCAGCTTGGGCAAGTAAACAAAGCTCGCGACTTTCTGCTCGTCAGGCACTAGAAGGGAAGTTCTTTGAATTAAAGCAAAAGTTTTCTGCCGGTGAAGTGCCTCTTCCTAGCTTTTGGGGTGGCTATCGAGTGAAATTTGATACGATTGAATTTTGGCAAGGTGGTAAGCATCGTTTACATGATCGTTTTATTTACTTACGAAATGATGACAACCAATGGGATATTGAGCGTTTAGCACCATAAATGCTAATTAGCAGAGTAGCGATACTCTGCTAAATTTAATTAGCATTCTTTTAATACGATTGATTGTTGAGTTTTCAACATACTTTCGGGAATATGAGAACCAAAACCCGCATCAAGTGCTAATTCAATCAATTCACCTTTTGAATTAGCATTAAATTTTTCTCTTAACCTAACTACATAATTTTCAACCGTTTTGACTGCTAGCTGTAATATTTTCGATATGTATTGTGGTTTTTTACCATAGAGTAGTAGAAATAATACTTCAGACTCTCGAGTGTTAAGAGTAATATTTAGTGATTGATTGAGGTTATTTTTTCCTTTATCTTGTGGATTTGCTGTGTCGCTACGGCAAATCCAATGTCCGATTTCAAGCAAAGAGGTATGCTTTAATTCGATACCTGAGAAGAGAGTGCCAATAATTTTATTATTATCATTTCTTAATGCTATTTTTGTAAATAAATGCGCTCGCCAGTGGCCATCAGCGTATGGATGAATATCAAGTATACGTAATTGTTTCTCTGATTCCATTACTTGTAAATCTTGTTGCTGAAATATTTGTGCATATTTTTTGCTTAAATAAGGCATGTCAAAATCAGTTAATCCAATACACTCTTGAGGATTATTTAAACCAATGATTTTTGAATATTCCTCATTAACATAAATAAAAGTTGAGTTGATATCTTTACAACCCCAACAACCAGGTAATTGATTTAATATATCGAATGAGGGATAACTACCATTATTTTTCATTTTCTATGAGATTTATATATTTTATTAATTATTATTAGCGTTAATTCTAATGGCTTTATTACTACTGGTAAATATATATAGTATGCAATGCTCATTTTATAAGCTAAAAATAATTGAATAAAAAAAAGCCGACCTTATAGATCGGCAAAACAAGACGTGACTCCTAAGAGTATAATCCTGTACGACGTGTAGAAGAGGTAATCGTTAAGAATTGAAATAGAGATACTACAATAATTCTTAGCGATAATTATTAATATTATACCTTATTAGGCAGCATATTAATGCTGCAACTATATCTAAGCAACAGGTTACAAAATAGGGGGGAAATCACCTATTGACACTGGGGTTTTTGTATTGTTTGACAGTGGTTATTGTCAGTTTTTTTAGGCTTGTTGATGCCAAAACAGTTTTTTACCAAAACCGAGGCTATTGTCTGTCATTTTTATCATGATTAGTTCTATTTCCCAAATGGGAGCTGAAATAAATTTTGCATCGGGAAATTTATTATAATAATCAACATTTGCTATTTCAGCATCTTTATTTGTTAGTTTTTTAATTTTACCTTTAAATTGTACACCTTTTATATTAAATATATTTGTAGGCTGAGGAGCTATGGTACCTACGATATTCTTATTAAGAATCATTAACTGACTGTGATGACTACTTTCACTCGTCATAATAAATAAAGACATTTTTTTTGGGTCAAAAGAATAATAACAGCTTGCACACCATAAATCGGTATCAGAATTAGCGCATAATGTTAGTAAATGATTTTGTTTTAAAAAATCACTTATGTGTTTTATTTCATTCAAGGTGTACCTCTAACTAATAACTTAAATATTCTATAAGCATAAAGCAACATTTTAGAATTTAAAATCATTATAGAAAATGAATAGTTATGAGATGTCGTTATGACTTTAATTAGGAAGTAACAATGTCGTCAGGGCAAGGATGAGTAAATCATGGGAACAATGATCAAGGTAATGATCTGTTTTTTTATTTATGATTGAGATATGTCTATCTAACTTATTGTTTATTAGATTATTTTATTTTGTAAATGGGATGGCAAGCTGATTGATTTTAGTTTTATAGCCATTTTTTATTAATTAATGCGTAGTTTTAGCGTAACTATAACGGTTGAGATGACACTAACCGTAAATAATCATAACTTGATCATCGTTCCAGAGTTATCGTGTTTATCTATTTCTTAAAAATAAGACAATGAATAATAAATGAAACAATAAAATCATAAGTAATAAAATTATTATTAATTAAACTGTAGCAATATAGGCTAGGTTATGTTGGTTATTATACGTGATTTTTTGTTTTTTATTTGTTTTATATCAGTTAGTTACTTTTCTTTTGGCTCTGAGGTGATATTCACTAAGACCGTTACTAATATTACTCAAGCCAGTGAAGCATCAACAGTGCTAGAAGGTCGGCCTGGTGATGTCATTGAATATAATATTGATTTATTTAATGGTACTGATGATGCTATTTCGAATATTCAATTAGTTAGTGCTGTACCTCCCTTCACGGTTTTAGCTGCTGTTATCAATTGTAATAATAGTGACTTACCTTCAACGCTCCGTTGTGATGTTAGAACACCTGATGGTGTGAATCAGGTAGGGTATCAAGGTGCGATTAGGTGGCAATTAGTCGGTAAATTAGGTGTCGGTCATCGAGCCAGAGTTAGTTACCAAGTTATTATAAAGTAATGCTTCTTAGATAAAATAGGAATGTAAAAAATGGGTATACAAAGAAGGGGGGAAGATCTTCGTATACCCGTTATATACTTGAGCTAATATTATTTATATTAGTAAACGATTGGTGCGTTATTCTCTTGACTACAGTTACCACGTTTAAATGCCCAAGCATCACACTGGCTACCATTATCAAATTGGCATACACCTGCTTGGCTACCATCTTTATTGGTAATAATCTTATGGGTGCCGCCATGCTGTACACAATGATCAGCAGCAGGATTTGACATATTGGCTGTACCTGGTACTGGTAGTGTTTTACATCCAGTCATGATTGCAACTGTACCTAGGGCGATCAGTAAGATTTTTTTCATTTATCTTCCTTTGCGATTATCGTCAGTGGTGATGCTAAACACATCTTTTAGTGTGAGTACAATTTTCTAAAAAAGAGGACTCGCTAACAGCTGTACGTATTGTGAGCATTTTTTTGTCTGTAAATGTCAATTTAATGCAAAAAAATTTTAACTTTTAAATATGATTTGATGGTTTATTATTTAGTACTTTGTTGTATAAGTTATTTTTGTTATAAATTTAGTTGCTTTTTAAATCAGCACTTTGCTGTTTACAATGCTTATCAAGAAAACATTGCAATATTTGAAGGCTTTTCGTTGAACCTGCTTGTTCTGCTAATAGAAAATCATAAATTGTATTTTCATGATCTGCGACGAGTGTATATAAAGCTTGATGTTGCTGTGCATTATCAGCTTGCTGCTGATAGCGTTGTTGGTAAGGAGCAACCCAGGTCACCATAGTATCAATTAATATCGGCCATGATAGGTGCAACCATTTATTTGCATCGGTTATGCCTTTTTGCGCCATTTCTGCATCATAATCAGGACATTCCATCCCTAATGGCTGTAAGGCTAATTTTAGTTTTTGGGCTGTTATTAATTCAATATCTAATAAAGCTTGCCATTTGTTGTTATGGCTACGGTCACTATACTGTTCAACAAAGGTTGTAAAAAAACTAATGCCATAGAGTTCGCCAAGGTAGGCGTTATATAAATTATCGAGTGTCATTGAGGGATCCAAAGTCATTATTATAATTGGCTGTTTTATTGTAAATATGAGTATAAAGGAGAATTGTAATGGGGTTGAGTATTTTTCCGTCTTGGATTGGTGGTCATGAAATTAAGCAGCATATTACTAATCCTAATATAGAGGTAGGAGATTACAGTTATTACTCTGGCTATTACCACCAACATCACTTTGAAGATCAGTGCGTACATTATCTGTTGGGGGATAAATCGACTAATGAGGTGTGGCAATCTGGTATTTTTGGTGAGGTTGATAAACTGATTATTGGGCGGTTTTGTTCTATCGCTAGCGGTGTTGTGATTATGATGGCAGGTAATCAAGGTCATCGACATGATTGGATTTCATCTTTTCCTTTTGATTTTTCAGAATTTGGTGATGGTGTTAAAAGTGGTTTTGAACGTGCGGGAGATACCGTTATTGGTAATGATGTTTGGCTTGGTGCTGAATGCGTGATTATGCCAGGGGTTACCATTGGCGATGGTGCTGTTATTGGAACACGAGCTGTGATCACTAAAGATGTTGAACCGTATTCGATTGTGGTCGGAAACCCAGGCCGATGCGTAAAGAAACGTTTTGCTGCACACCATATTGAGCAATTATTGGAGATGGCATGGTGGAATTGGTCGACATCACAACTAAAAGCGGCAATGACTATTATGTGTAGTGCTGATATTGATAGTCTGTATGACTACTATCAAGCAATGGATAGTTCATTTACAGATGAATAAGTTAGTTATAAGTTGAATTAAAGAGAATTTGTTTGTGATCGGTAATGTTTTCTTACTATTTAGTATTCGCTGCAAGAATGCATAACTGATAAGATTATTTTTAATGTGCCTATTTTATTTTTTAATGGAAATTTAGTCATCAAAAGTGCTGTGTTTTTGCTCTTTTTGATGGATAAAGCATTCGATATTGTTTGTGAAAGCTTAAAATCTAGAAAAATTTCATACCTTAGACTCAACTTAATTTGATCAAATGGTGCGGATTTATGCGAATTAAATCGATTTTTAGTCTTAAAATTGATCTAAACCAGTAAATTTTAAATTTTTAAGTGGTTTTTGAAACAAAAGTTGAGACTTTAAAAAAAAATTGAGTAATATGATTGGCACGTACTTACTGAGTTGAATGAATATCACGCATTGAACTGAGTAAATCCGAAACTGGATGTTGTTATAAATCCGAAATTCGCCCTTAAAAATTCTGATGAGATAACCATGAGCAATTCTTTAGTTCTCGTAATCAATTCTGGTAGTTCTTCACTTAAATTTGCATTGATTGATACTGTAACCGGTGAAGCTACGTTAAGTGGTCTTGGTGAGTGTTTTAATCTCCCTGAAGCTGTCGTTAGCTGGAAAGTTAACGGTGAAAAACAAGAATTTAAACTTACAGGCCTTGAAGGTCATCATCAACAAGCGATTGATCGTATTGTTACATTGGTTGATGAGCTCGGTATGAAAGACAGTATCGTGACCATTGGACATCGTGTAGTACATGGTGGCACTAAGTTTAATTCAACTGTGCGCGTTACTGAGCAAGTTATGGCTGATATTGAAGCGTTGAGTGATTTAGCTCCGCTACATAATCCTGCTCATGTGTTAGGTATGCGTGCTGCTGCTAAAGCTTTCCCAACGTTACAACAATTTGCTGTGTTTGATACTGCCTTCCATCAAACAATGCCTGAAAAAGCATATACTTATGCTATTTCTAAAGAAGTTAGCCAGCAATATAATATTCGTCGTTACGGCGCACACGGCACTAGCCACTATTATGTTACCCGTGAAGCAGCAAAAAGAATTAATAAACCTGTTGAAGCATCAAGCTTTATTTCAGTTCACCTTGGTAATGGCGCATCTGTTTGTGTGGTTAAAAATGGTGAGAGTATTGATACTTCAATGGGTTTCACCCCACTTGCTGGTCTAATGATGGGCACTCGCTGTGGTGATATTGATCCAAGTATTCTTGAATATTTATTAAAGAAAGGTTGGACGCCTGAGCGTTTACATAAAGAACTTGTTAGTAACTCTGGTTTCTTAGGTATTTCAGGTTTAACCAGTGATTGTCGTGGCATCATTGAAGCGATGGAAGCTGGTAATCACGATGCTAAACTGGCTTTTGAAGTCTTTAGCTACCGTGCTGCTAAATATATTGCTTCTTATATGGTCGCATTAGATGAATTGGACGGTATCATCTTTACTGGTGGTATTGGTGAAAATTCATTACCAGTACGTAGTGAAATTATGCGTCTACTGAAAATCTTTGGTTATCGTGAAGATGTTGCAGGTAATGAAGCTGCTCGTTTTGGTGCTGAAGGTGTTATCAGCCAAGCAGACACACCACTAGCGATGGTTATTCCAACCAATGAAGAATTTGTTATCGCTCAACAATCAATGGCTTTGCTAAACGCTGAGGCGTAGTCGTCATTGTTACCTTAGCTAGAACGCTAGGGTAAAATTGTGAGTTAGAATATCGTCGAATAATTGACGGCTTTGGACATATGTTCAAAGCCGTTTTTTATTTTTAATTTAATGGTGGTATGTCTGTTTTTGCGATACTTGATCAATATAGATTGTGAGTGTTGTTTGATTGGTCGTGTAATGGTGTGATATGTATCACAAACTGGATTTGGTTTTCACCGTATACCTTTAAAGATACTGTTATTTAAAAGGTGGTTTATGATGAAAGGATATTATTCTGATACTAATGGTGAGCAATCTGAAATAGCAGCAAGCGCTTGTACGACGATTCTTGTCGGTAATCAAGTAACTGTTGATGGATCGTTTATCATTGCTCGTAATGAAGATCACCAAGCGATCAATGCTAAACGGTTTAACTTTCATTCAGCAGAAGCGGCACAATTAAATGATTTTCATTCGATTGGGGCGATGGGAAACGATTTTAGTTATCCTGCGGCAATAAATGCGCTTCAATATACCTCTAATTCTGATTTTGATACCGATGGTACTAGTTTTGGTGCGGCTGGATTTAATTCTGCAGGCGTTGGTATAACAGCTACAGAAACAATCTTTAATAATGCTCAAGTGTTGGCTATTGATCCATATGTAACAACAACAGGTATTGGTGAAGATGCGATTGTTAATGTTATCTTACCTCGAGTGCATAGTGCTCAAGAAGGCGTAGCTTTGCTAGGGAAGATTATTGAAACACAGGGCACTGCTGAAGGTTTTGGGGTTGCGTTTGTTGATAAAGAGGGGATTTGGTACCTAGAAACAGGGAGTGGTCATCATTGGATGGCAGCAAAGATTCCAGCTGATAAGTATTTTGTATCTGCTAATCAAGGTCGATTAGTGGATTATGTTGCTGATCATCCAGATTTTATGGCTTCAAAGGGGTTAGTTGAGTTTGCTCAAAAGCACCAATTACCTTCAGCTGAGGATAGTGAGAGCTTTAATTTTCATCGAGCTTATTCACAAGATGTTGAGCATGATAAAACCTATAACTATCCTCGTGTGTGGACATTACAACATCTTTATACTGATGGACTTACGCCCAAAATTGATCAAGGTGAATCATTTCCGGTTTACTTGACCCCTAAACATAAACTTAGTGTCCATGATGTGATGCAAGGCTTACGTAATCACTATCAAGCTACAGCTCATGATCCTTATGCTCATTGTAATCCTAATGATCCTTATCGCCCTATTGCTGTTTTTCGTACTGAACATTCGCATGTATTGCAGGTACGCCCACAGCTACCTATTGCCATTGGTGAAGTTCAATATATCGCTTATGGTATGACAGCTTTGAGCGTGTATCTGCCGTTTTATCAAGGAATGACCTCAGTGCCAGAAGCACTAACGCTTGGTGATAATAAGGCTGATAACCATTCGGCATATTGGAAATTTCGTAAACTACAAACCTTAGCAATGATGGACTGGAATCAGTTCTCGCCAATTGTGCAACAGGCTTATCACGATTTTGAGCAACAAACGGCTCATAAACAGACGTTGATGGAAGCGCAATACATGACATTACATGTGACTCAGCCCGAACAAGCTGTGGCACTAATTAATGCTTTTGAACATGAGACGTTAGCATTAGCTTTAGCTTTGACAGAAGATTTAACTAATGAATTGTTTACTCGGTTAACGATTGATACTGACAAGTTATACAATTTTTCTGGCGCTTAAATAGTGTTTCTAAATTTGATAAATTACAGCGTTACATTTACTTAACATATTAGTGTGTTTTAGGTAACTTAATTGTTAATGCAATGTTGATCTAAGTATCGTTTTTGATAGTTAGCGTTATAAGAAATAGATAAAGTAAGACATGATGAAGACTATACAAATTTGCAAGGATTGCTTATGTATACTCAAGTTACTGTTTTAAATACGGGATATGGGCATCATCAATCAGTCAATAAAACGGATGAATTGGATATGATGATGAACATCTCAAATGAAGAATTATCACTATTTTTGTTAGAGCATTATGATGATGGCAATTTTGCTCAAGCTCATAAGCATTATAAAAAGCAACATAGTGGTATTTAATCACAAGTTAAAACAATAATTAATTATAAAAAAAGACCACTATTAATTTGAAATAGTGGTCTTTTTTATATTCATCGTAATAACGTTAGGGTTTAAAATCAGTGTTAGATATTAGTAATGTCAATCCGTTCATTACACCAACGGAAAATAATATCTTGTGAGCTAGCCTGACAGCCATGGCATGTTTGATTACAGTTTTTTGTGGCTTCACAGCGCTCAATGCTCCCTCTTTTTATTAGATCATCGAGTAAGACTAATAACCATTGTGGCTCACTGTTAAATGTGTGGCTAAGCTGAGCTAAAGAAATCACTTTAGCTGTGCGAATTGCATTTCTAACGGTAATTAAGCTGACCATTTAGTGACAACCTCCACTTTTATGTTGAGCTGGTGTTGTTGGCATTGATAGTTGCCAATCCACTCGTTGGCTCAAATAACGGATTCCAAGAATAAAGCTTATCAATAGTAAGGATGCGAATATTAACCAACCGACAGTGGTGATTGGGTGTGCTGCAAATGTGGCGATTTGATAAAAACTAATAGCCAATGCATAGGCAACAGCGATCCCCCAAAACGTTGAGAACCACGCCCAATTGCGGCCTATTTCTTTTGCAATAACGCCGATAGTTGATACACACGGAACATACAATAAAACAAAGATTAAATAAGCATAAGCACCTACCATCGAGCCAAATTGATTATGCATTTGCCCCATCGCTGTGGTGTTCATGCTGCCATCGGCTTCACTGGCTTTAATTGGATTTTTAAAGGTTGTTAATGAGAAACTATTTTCAACCCCATCAACCGTATCTTGCCATGCCGTTTTTAATTCACTTAGCAGGTTGAATGGCTGTGAATTATTAGTAACATTCTGATTTGCTAATTCAGCACTATAGAGAGTATTGAGTGTACCAACAACAACCTCTTTTGCTAAAAATCCGGTAAGCAAACCAACACTTGCAGGCCAATTTTGTTGGTTGACGCCCAATGGCGATAATACTGGTGTTACCCAGCGACCAATATCAGATAATGCCGAATCTTGTTGTTGGCCCGGCTCAATAACTCGCCCAGAAAACGTGACGCTATTAAGAGCCATAACGATCATACAAATGGGAATAATGAGTCGACATGCTTTAACTAAAAAGCCTCGAAGACGGCTCCAACTGTGGATCAGCGTTGTTTTAAGACTTGGCACATGATAAGTCGGTAGCTCCATAATAAAAGGAGATGCTTCACCGGTTAATAATGTTTTCTTTAATACAAAGCCGGTCAATACTGCGACTAAAATACCGAGTAGATAGAGTGAGAATACAATCAAGCTGCCCATTCCCTGAAAAAAAGCAGCAGAAAAAACGCCAAAGATTGCTAATCGTGCTCCACAAGACATAAAAGGTGCCATCATTGAGGTTAGGATGCGATCTCTTGGGGTTTCAAGTGTACGCGAGGCCATAATTGATGGAATATTACAGCCAAATCCAACAATTAAGGGTACAAACGATTTACCCGGTAATCCTATCGCTTGCATTAAACGGTCAATAACAAACGCCGCACGTGCCATATAACCACTGTCTTCTAATACTGACAGATATAAGAACATTAGCCCTATTTGCGGAATAAAAGGCATAACGGTGTTTATACCGCCACCAAGACCTTGAGATAAAATAGCGCCTAACCACATTGGCAGGCCAAGATATTGACATAACCAGGCGGTGCCATGAATAAATATTGCAGCAGAGCCTTCGTCAAAAATGGGTTGTAGTCCGCCACCAATATTAATTGCAAACCAAAACATTAAATACATTACCAATAAGAAAATTGGTAATCCGAGATAGCGATTAAGTACTATCGCATCAATCCATTGAGTTAATTTATGTTGAGTGGCTTGGTGATGGGATGTTGATTGAGCAATGAGTTCAGCTACGGTTTGATAGCGAGCATCGGCAATGAGTAAATCTGCATGTTCATTATATGTTTGGTAAAGATCATTTTGATAATGACTAACACGATCTGGAATATTGGTATTTACTACATGGTGTTGTGCTGAAATATCGGACTCTAGTAATCTTAATGCAAGCCATTTTTTCTTGCTGTCTGCAATTAATGTATCAGGAATATCAGCACTTAATTGATTGATCACCTGACGCAATTGGGTTGGAAAATGGGTTTGAAATGAAGATTGTTGTGGTGTGACGAGTTGTTTTTCGATCGCCGCTTTTAATGACTCGATGCCTTTATTTTTGTTAGCAATTAGGCATACAACAGGGCAACCTAATTGGTGTGATAATTTTTCAGCATCAATCACGATATTTTTTTGACGAGCAATGTCGAGCATATTAAGTACAACTAGACAAGGCACATTCATTTCAAGTAGTTGCAATGTTAAGTACAAATTACGTTCAATATTGGCAGCATCAACAATATTGACCACAAGATCCGCTTCCCCACTTAAAATATAGTCGCAGCCAATTTGCTCATCGACAGATCCTTGCTCGTCAAATGAGCTCATAGAATAAATACCAGGTAGATCAACAACCGTTATTGTTTGGTTATGGTATTGATATAGCCCTTCTTTTTTATCAACTGTTACGCCGGCCCAATTACCTGTTCGCTGTTTAGCTCCAGTTAAGGTATTAAATAATGTGGTTTTTCCGCTGTTAGGGTTACCCAATAAGGCAATACTATTTGCCATTATTATTCTCCGAACATAATGTTGTCATTAAAAGAGTACTAATAGAGAGAAGACGATAAGTATATTAGTGTGATTATTAATATATTTTATTTTAAACGGGAATAGATATCAATTACATTTGTGTCGCGTTTTATTGTAATAGTTAAATAATATTTAAAATCAGTAGGTTTTATTTGGTATTAAATTTTAAATGTATGGAAGTAATTATTACCACGTATTAATAATGGTTTATTATATATTAAATATGGTTTTATATTGGAAGGGTTTTATTGTTCTTAAAAAGTTAATAGCAGAACTACCCATATCAATACAGCGTTTATTTGACATATATAATATTGGATAACAGAGAAAGAATAGTTATTGTGATGTTAATTATCTCGAAGGAAGAGCACAGTTACCTCAAGTCAGTGTTATTAAGCGAAAATATGATTATTTGATTTAAATGACGTAAAGTTGACTCAATTGTTGTTTTTCGTGGCTATATTTGTGACGCAGTTAATATTTACTAACAGTTATTTGCTTCTGAAAACCATTATTCTGGTTTATTATTACTGTGTTTATAATCAGTATGTGAAATGTTTTATGTGGTTTGAAAGCAAAAAAACAACAACAGTAGTGGATAAAGATAAATTGATTGCTGAAATTCATGATCTTGTTTTAAAACAATATAGTCAACATGAGATAAAGCTAATAAAAAACATAACATCAAAAGGTAGTATTGAGCTACATTTTGCTGTCGCTGGTGAAGATGTACTTCAGATGAGTATTGAATCATCTAATGCTTAATTGTTTTTTATTAAAAGAATCAGCCATAAATATTATGGCTGATTATATTTAATTAATAATAATTTTGTTATTTTCATTATTCTTCCATCATAAGATGTCAAAATAACGAATGTAATCAGTTCTTCATTTATCGTAATTAAATAAATTCAATATACGGTGAATAAAAATTATTTAAGTTAGGAAATATAGACAATATTTGTGGTTCTGATAGGCCTAACCAACGACACAGTGAGGCATTAACCTGATCTGCTGCGATGGTTGGAATAATACGACCATTATTATAATTATGTTGGCTATTTGCTGTTAATTGCGGCCATTCACCATAAATATTATTACCTCGAACTGCGCCTCCAGTAACAATTTGATGACCAGCCCAGCCATGATCGGTTCCACTAGCATTGGCTTGTAAGCGACGTCCAAAATCAGACATAGTTACGCAGGTTACTTGATCATTAAGACCACTATCTACCATATCAGCATTAAAATCACTTAATGCATCACTGACTTGTTGAAGTAACTGTGGATGGAGTTTTTTCTGATTCTTATGGGTATCAAAGCCCTCAAGGCCAACAAAAAACACTTGACGTTGCTGGTGCATATCATCGCGTGCTTTAATCAAACGACTGACCATTTCTAGCTGCTCTGCTAGATCGGATTTAGAGTAGGTATAATGACTCGGGTGGTTAGCAAGAATTTTTTTTATGGCTTCATTTTCAGAGACATTATGTGACATTGCACTGGCGTAATTACGCATATAAATATTGCTATATTTACGTTGAGTAAAGTGTGCAAAATAACCATCAAGACGCTCTTCGTTTTTCCAACCAGCATAGATGCCAGAGCCATCGCGGTTTACTACTGTTTGCTGAGCTTTCTGATAACGAAGTAATTTTTGGCCTTGGTTTACTGAAATCAATGGTGATAAACTGCCGTTAGCACCAAGCATATCCATCATTCTTCCTGCCCAGCCATAGGCATGACCTAGATTTTCAGTGCCTAATTGCCATAGGTCTTGTTGCTGGTTATGTGCCATTAAAAATTGTGGCAATGTCACCTTAGCATTACTGATATCATCACGAGTGGTTGGCTGAACCAATTGACCTGAGTTAATAATTGCCGTTGCATCACCAGACTCAAATAACGGTAATAATGACGACATATTGTTATTGAGACTAAGTGGTACACCATTAGAGGTGGTTAAATTTAATGGACTTAGTTGCGATTCCGGTAAGCCCATTATTGGTCTAGCGGCTTTATAATCTTGGTAGGCATCACAACCAGGTGTTGGAACGATCATATTGTAGGCATCGTTACCACCAAACAGAAATACACACACTAAGGCTTTATTAGCGTTGTCTGAGGATTGCATATCGTCAGTTGGTGTAAATGATGAGGCAAAAGTAGATGCAGATAGTGTTGTCGCACTAACAACTGCGCTGGTTTTTAAAAAACGTCGACGTGATAATTTCATGTTTAATTATCCTTCACAGAAAAATTCAGGTGCAGTTGTTGCGATATAAATTGCGTTAATAAAACGAAGATTAAGCTGACTTGGTGATGTATGGCGTGATAACGCTTTATACATATAATCTTGTAAACTTTGTGACATCAAACCACCAAAGAAACGTTCATTAATGAGCGCGACATATTCAGTTGATCCCATTTTATGATGATTAAAATCAGTATGATCCCAATGCCAATCGTTATCATCTGTTTCCTTATATTTTAAAATGTTGTACCACATTCTATTGTGGGTTCTACGCATGATATCGGTAGTAATAATGGTAAATTCAGGCGCTGCAAGGCCTAAATTAGCAATTTCACCTTGAGGGGCATCGTTAGGTTTATAGAAATTAAATACGGTTTCTGCGCAGAGTGCTGCTTGACCATACGTAACTTCAGCCCATTGCGTATCCCACCAATGATCACCTACAGCCTGCATATCTAATGCACGTAACTGATTAGCAACAACAATGACAGGTTCTTTTAATAAACCAAAATGTTGGTGTTCGCCATTAATCCCTTGTCCAGCACCGTGACCAATACCTGCTAAAACATCGGGATCAGTTAACACTGCTTTAATGGTGGCTTGTAAATCACCACGAACACCATCGCCATTATCTTCAAACACTTCAGCAACACGGCGTATATGATTACGACCTGGGTTACTGGTTACGAAACGTTTAATCAGATGAATTGCTATAAAAACAGGGGTATTGTTATGGTTAAACAACATGTCAACTACGCCATCAAGATCTTGGTTAGCATTTTGACCTGCAGGGAAATGGGTTCCCATCACATTTTTCTCACCCATATCATGCTGACTGTTATCAGGTTGCATCGGATTGATCCAATCATGACGCCAATTTTCATACTTGATATTCCAGCCACAAAGTAAACGTGACATGTCCTCAACATCATCTTGATTATAAGTTGGTATTTTATTGCCATGTTGATCTAGTACGGGCTCACCATACTTATCAAGTTGCCATAATCCGATGGTGAATAACTGCATGCATTCGCGAGGATAATTCTCATCTGGAAAGGTGTTTGTTTGTGGATTATGTTTTTTACTGCCTGATAATGTTAGGTATTGTCCCATCATGGCACTAATAGTAATTTCTCTAAATAAGGTTCTGAAATTACCAAAAGCATGATCAACTAATAGATCATAATAATTGGCTAAGCCTTCATTTAATGAACCGACACCATGTGAAGAGACCACAAATAATTGACTTAATGCATAAGCCATACGTTGACGTAATTGGTCTTCACCAGTAATAACACACTGCCACCATATGCCTTGGCGCATATCATCTTGGGCATTTTTAAAATTGGAACTACCAAGAATGGCTCTTAACTTCGGTAAGTGGTGAGTAGGAGGGACAGAAAATTGTTCATCAAACCAAGCATCAAAGCCATTTTTTTGAAGACGATCAATTTGACCTTTTTTAGGGCCAAATGAACCACGGTAAAGAAATTTAGCGCATTGACGACGGTCATCGCTGTATATTTTGGTGTTAGTCATGATTATTCCAGTCAGCACTTATATTGTGCCAATCTTATGGTGATATATGGATCTTATTAAGTGGCGATAATACGCTAAATTATTTCTTTAGGAATGACTGTATTGAAATGCTGACATTTAACTGACTTTTTGTACCATTATGTAGTCAAATATTAATAATAACTATTAATAGATATTTAAATTAAAGCGTTTTTTATTCTATTTGCTAATTAAGTATATTATTAATTAGAATAAAAGCTCTATCTTAACGGATGGTAGATAATAAAAAACCCCTTATAATCATTTTAATTATAAGGGGTTTTATAAAATGGAGATTGTTAATTTGCGAGTGACTGTCGTGCTAACTTTTTAATTTTAATTTCTTCAAAAAGAGCCACGATTGCCATTAACACACAACAAGCAATTGCTGCAGCTTTGATTGCTGCAAATGTACCCGTCCAGCCATCAAGACCAAAGAAAGGGTTGCCTTCAGCAATATAACCAAGACCAATTTTTGCAAATGAGTCACCGATTAAGTAAGCAAAAGTACCTTTAACACCATCTGCAGCAGCTAGACCTTGCTTAGGAACAAAACCAATCGCAGCAACGCCAATGAGAAGTTGAGGTGCAAAGACTAAGAAGCCTAATGCAAATAACGATGCTTTATAGGCAAAAATAGAATCTGCATGTTGGTAGTAACCTAAGGTAAAGACGATACCAATCAATGCAATACAAGATACAGCACCACGGCGACCATTAAATAAGTCTGATAATAAGCCCCATAAACAAGTACCGACTAATGCGCCTATTTCAAACATAGTAAAACCTGAGTTTGCTACGTCTTTAGAAAAACCTAATATTTGGTGTGCATATACTGTCGACCATTGATCGATACCACTACGCACGATGTAAAGGAAAACGTTAGCAAAACAAAGTAACCAGATAACCTTGTTAAACAAAACATACTTCTTGAAAATTTCCATCTTCGTTAGTTTGTTTTCTTTAACGGCATTATCTTCTTCTGATACTGGTTCTTCAAAAATGTCTTCAACAGTACCAAGGCCATAGGCTTCAGGGCTATCGTTACCCATAAAGAAGCCAATAATTGCAATAATAATCGCAATGACAGCAGGGAAGATGAACATACCTTGTACGTCACCGCCAAAGAAGTAATCAGCACCAAACATTGCGACAGCTGCTGCTAATGCACCACCTGCATTATGGGAGATGTTCCAGAAGCCAACCCCAAGGCCGCGACGGTTACGTGGTGTCCAGTTGGTAATAGTAACAACTGAGTTAGAACCACCGCCAGATTGAAAGAAACCTGAGGCAGCATAAAGGACAGTCATCATAATGAATTGGCCAGAACTTGGTCCCATGACTAAGCCCATACCAAGAATACAAAAACCTGATAGTAATAGCCCTAATGGCAGAATGTTTTTGGCATTTTTGCCGCCAGACCAATAGTTTAAAATGGTTTTACCAACACCATAAGTGATTGAAAAACCTAAACCAATAGTACCAAGCTGGGTTAAACTCATGCCATAGTCAGAAATCATATCATTCTGGGCAATATTAAAGTTTTTACGCACCAAGTACATGGCCATATAACTAACGAAAACAACTAAATAGGACTTTAAAAAAGGAGAGAACCATAGTTTTCGACGTTCTTTTGGCGACAAATCAAGCGTAGGTTTGCGGACGCGTTGAAGTATTGATAATTCCATCGGCAGAATCTCGTTAGGGCTTAAATCAGATTTGTATCTAATGAGACAAATCGCGGCAGCCGAGACAATACCGATATAACAGAAAAATGGATTAAGACTTTTTCCTAGTTTTTTTATGGAATTTTAAATCTCATTGTTAGATCACGTTTTGAGATTTTTTATCATAAAACAGAGATTTCATTTTTGGTGGTTGGTGTTGCATTGTTTTTATAAAGCTGAAAAATAATAGCATAATAACCTAAAGACTATTTATTATATAATAGTCTTTTTTAGAGTTGTTATTTTCTATTAATAGGTTATTTATTAGGAAATAATAATCTTATTTGGTTTAATATGACGATGTTAATTTTAAAATGTGCTATTTCAATAGGCACTATTATGAATATAATTCCAAGTTATATATTTTAAATGATTTATTTTTATTAGCACGTTGAAAAATAATAGGATTAATATTTAAACTATTATTGTTATATATTTTTGACATAGATCACAGCTTAAAATTTGCCTATTTGTGATTTATCTACCATAGTTTAATTAACCTGAACTGAGATATATTATCGAGCTTACGGAGGAAAGAAGCTGTTTTCCATCTAACTCAGGGATTCAGGTTCCGGTTGTTATTAGTAGACCTATTCAACCCGTTATTAATAACAATCAAGTTGCAACGCGTAACAGTAAGTTAAATGCGTAAAAGCTTCTAAGGTAACACACTTAGTTGTTAACAATTTGGATAGCAATACCGTAAAACTCTTGCTTCTTCGTCAAAATATCGGTCCATACATAGTTATCGGACACGCCAAGCTCAACGTAATGAGTGACGAAGCGTAACAAACTTGATGTGCCATGTAAGTACATTCAAGCGCAACATCCTAGCCGCACTGATATAGTGCGGCTTTTTTATTGGTAGCGATAGGAGCCTGTTTTTAAATAGCAATATATTATTATTATTGTTGAAATTATTAATATATTGATATTTGGTTGTTTTTTTGTTTTATCCACAAAAAAAGTGGGTAACTATTTAGTTGAAATGTACGCTGGTGATTATTTTAGAGGCAATGAAACGTCGTTATAAACCGCTATATGTAAGGAAGCAATGATGCTGCAGAAGTTACAACCATCAGTCGTAATCAGTCTAGCTCAAACGGTGAGTTACCACCGTCATAGTCACCATCAAATTGTGATTAGTTTATCGGGGCAATCAGAGTTTAATATTGATGGAGTAACAAGTTTAATCTACCCAGGACTTGGTTGTTTAGTAATGGCAAATTGTGATCATACTTTTGTTGGTGTGGGTGATAATGAATTGTTAGTGATTAATTTACCGCCAGGGTTTAGCCACAATAACGAGATGGAACAGCGTATTACGCAATTGTTTTCTCATTCTGGGTATTTCAATTTAGATAACCAGTCTCAACAACTGATTCAATTATTGGCTTTTGAGATCAAAGTCAATCCTGATGATCAGTTGTTACAGCAAGCATGTACTATGACTTTATTGTGTATATTACAACGTCATTTTAAAATCGCTCACGGTGTAAACTCATCCCAACGTATTGATATTGATATAATTGATAATTTTATTCAGCGCAATATCAACCATAAAATTTCAGTGTCACAATTAGCTGCTATCGTTTTTCTATCTGAAAGTCAGTTTTATGCGTTGTTTAAAGCACAAACAGCTTTTACGCCGCAACGGTATATATTACAAAAACGACTTCAGCTTGCTAAGCAATTATTACAAGAGAGTAAATTAACCTTGGCTGATATTGCTCAAATTTGTGGTTTTGCTGGACAAAGCAGTTTCTCACAGGCATTTAGACGCTTGTGTGGTATTTCTCCTGCACGTTATCAACGTCAGCTTTAGCAAATTGTTGACTATTGTTGATGAAGTTACGTAGTAAACGTTATAACTAAGGCTGTGTTTGCATCTGATTTTGTTAATCAGCAGAGTTTGACTAAAAATATTCAGAGAAAATAGCAAGACGATTATCGTTTCTCAGCATAATATCGGCATAAAACAACAACACTGTAACATTTCCTGTGTGGATAATGTGTTAATGGTGCCGATTATATTGAGGTATTTGCTATGTTCAATGCAGCTGATGTTCTTCAGCCTTCTTTTATTGATCAACCACTCGATCGGTTATGGTCGTTGATTTCTCCCCATTATGATATCGATGAATCATGGTGGCTGGCGCAGTTATTGCCATTAGCTGCACCTTCTGTTCAAGAGCGTCACGATATTGAGCAACAAGCTGCAGAACTAATTGCACGTGTACGAGCAGATAAACATGCAGTGCAAATGATAGACGCACTGTTATTGGAATATAGTTTAGATACCAAAGAGGGTATTTTACTGATGTGCTTGGCTGAAGCACTGATGCGTATTCCTGATGCTGCAACAGCGGATGCGTTGATTCGTGATAAATTAACGGTTGCTGATTGGAAATCCCACCTTAAAAATTCTGATTCGTTATTTGTCAACGCCTCTACTTGGGGACTAATGCTGACTGGCAAAGTGGTTGGCTTAGGTCGGTCAGATAATGACTCTTCGTCTGATGTGATTAATCGGTTAGTGAATAAAATGTCTGAACCGGTGATCCGCCAAGCAATGCATCAAGCTATGAAAATCATGGGCCATCAATTTGTGTTGGGACGTGACATTGATGAAGCGATGAAAAATGGTAAATTAAAACGTGATCAAGGTTTTAGTTACTCGTTTGATATGCTGGGTGAAGCGGCGTTAACAACCATTGATGCCAGTAAATATTACCAAGATTACCTTACCGCTATAGTTGCTGTTGGCCGTGATAACTATGCTGCTCACAAAGGAGCAAATGCAGGCTCTCCTAATCCAACCATATCGATAAAACTATCAGCGTTACATCCTCGTTATGATGTTGCGAGCGA
Organism: Photobacterium andalusiense; assembly: GCF_900185625.1. Classification (GTDB taxonomy): domain Bacteria; phylum Pseudomonadota; class Gammaproteobacteria; order Enterobacterales; family Vibrionaceae; genus Photobacterium; species Photobacterium aquimaris. The sequence goes on along the minus strand of NZ_FYAJ01000003.1, from coordinate 193,115 downwards.
AGCGCGTGTCTTAAATGAAATGTATGACTCAGTATTGTCGTTGTTAGTCTGTGCTCGTGAATATAATGTTGGTATCACCATTGATGCCGAAGAAGCCGATAGATTAGAGCTGTCATTAAAATTATTTAAACAATTATATCAAGCACCACAATTACGAGGTTGGGGGCGATTTGGGATAGTAGTTCAAGCCTATTCAAAACGTGCTTTACCGGTATTAGCTTGGGTGGCCGGGCTAGCTAAACTGCAAGGTGATGTGATTCCATTACGGTTGGTTAAAGGTGCTTATTGGGACAGTGAACTTAAACTAAGTCAACAAGGGGGATACAGCGCTTATCCAGTATTTACTCGCAAAGAGGCGACCGATACATCATATTTAGCCTGTGCTCGAATGCTGTTATCACCAGCTTTAAATGGGGTTATTTACCCACAGTTTGCGACTCATAATGCCCATACTGTGAGTGCGATAGTAGCAATGGCACCGCATAATCATTACGAGTTTCAGCGCTTACATGGCATGGGGGACGCACTGTATAACCATGTAATGGCGATTCATCATCCACAAATTCGTATTTATGCGCCAGTAGGAAGTCATAAAGATCTGTTGCCTTATTTGGTGCGACGATTATTAGAAAATGGCGCGAATAGTTCCTTTGTACATCGTTTGGTAGATGCTGATTGCCCAATTGCTGAACTGATAGAACACCCCGTTGATCGCTTAGAAAAGTGTCAAACATTACATAATAATTTGATCCCTTTACCTGCGGATATTTTTGGTGATGAGCGTCTAAACTCGGCTGCAATTAATATCGATATTGACGCTCAATGGCAACCTTTTAGTACTGCCGTCGCCGCTTTTGCTGATCATCAATGGCAAGCTGCATCGTTACCCATGACCACCACCGATGTTAGTGCAGAAATTATCACTGTGACCGCGCCTTATGATCGACGTGAAGTTGTCGGTGAAGTAACGTTTGCGACTGAAGTGCAGGTCGATGAGGCAATATCACGCGCGGAAAATGCCTTTGATGATTGGTCAGCAAGCGCAGCATCTGTCCGTTGTCATTATTTATGTTTACTCGCTGAACAGTTACAACAGCATCAACATGAATTAGTGGCGTTATGCCACCGCGAAGCAGGTAAAACCATTCAGGATTCGATTGATGAAATACGAGAAGCAGTAGATTTCTGTCGTTATTATGCTCAGCAAGCGACACTGCGATTTGAATCTTCGCAACAGATCACCAATTACCATGGTATTGAGCAGCAATTACGCTATCAAGGTCGTGGTGTGTTTGTGTGTATCAGTCCATGGAATTTTCCGTTAGCCATTTTTATTGGTCAAATTAGTGCAGCATTAGCGGCGGGGAATACTGTTGTTGCTAAACCTGCAGAACAAACATCATTAATTGCTTATCGTGCGATTGAGCTGCTGCTAGAAACCGGGATCCCTGCTGGTGTGATTCAGCTTTTGCCAGGGCGTGGCGTGAATATTGGCCAGCAATTATTGTCTGATGAGCGTATTGCTGGAGTGGTATTTACCGGCTCAACACCAACCGCACAAGCTATTAATCGAACACTAGCGGCAAGGGCGTGTCCACCAGTCCCCTTTATTGCAGAAACTGGAGGCCAAAATGCCATGATTGTTGATAGTACTGCGTTGCCAGAGCAAGTGGTGCGTGATGTGGTGCGATCGGCTTTTGCTTCGGCAGGTCAACGTTGCTCTGCGTTGCGGGTACTTTTTGTTCAAGCTGATATTGCTGATCGAGTCATTGATTTAATTAAAGGGGCAATGGCTGAGATCAAGGTTGGACGTCCTGAACTTCATCGCACCGATGTTGGGCCAGTTATTGATAGGACCGCACGTAACAAATTAATGACACATATCGAAACCCTAAAAAATCAAGCAAAATTGATAGCACAAACGCCGCTAAGTGCTGAGTGTCAGTTCGGTGATTTTGTGCCACCAACGGCGATCGAAATCAGTGATATTTCGTTATTAGAACAAGAACATTTTGGCCCTATTTTGCATGTGATTCGGTTTAAGGCTGATGCGCTATATCAGATTATTGATCAAATAAACCACACGGGATTTGGATTAACGCTGGCGATCCATAGCCGCAATGAGCGCACTTATCTCGATATAGAGCAACGTGTACATGTAGGCAACTGTTATATAAATAGAGATCAAGTTGGTGCTGCTGTCGGCGTACAACCGTTTGGTGGTCAGGGGCAATCAGGTACGGGGCCAAAAGCAGGTGGCCCACATTACCTGTACCGTTTTACTCAAGATTGCATTCTGCCAATAAATAACCAATAAGGAGTCATCATGCGGCAAACAGCAAATAATCTACAAATACTTATTGATAACAGTGAAGTGGCGATGCGGCGTTGGAATAGTGTTGGCTTTGATGATCGAGCCGCGATTTTGCAACGTTGGGCAAAGCAGGTGCCAATGAATATTGGCGCTATGGTGAACTACCAATGTACCAATGCGCTGCAATATGTTGCCAATACTGAATTGATGCCAGGGCCAACTGGTGAAACCAATACGCTGTATTGCAGTGGCCGAGGTGTGTTTATTATTTCAGTGCAGCAAGGTATCACCAAGGAGGCAATTGTAGGTCAATTAACCGCAGCATTAGTGTGCGGTAATTCGGTATTACTGTGTCTTGATGACGAGCAATACGCCCAGCAGATAAAACAGGAGCTTGAACAGATAGGGTGCATTAGTGGGGTGATAACGGTAGTGAATATTACTCAACTTGATGGGTTAGTTAATCATCCTCAAACCGCGGGTATCGCGTATTGTGGAGATCTGAAAACAACGCAGCATCTGGCTCGTCAATTGGCACAGCGGCAAGGATTGTTAGCACAGTTAGTGAGTGAACTTGATAGTGAAACGTTAGTGGTCATTGGTGCTCAACGATATTGTCTACGATTTATCACTGAGCGTACACGCACGATTAATATTACTGCTGTAGGAGGCAATGCCACTTTATTAGCATTAGGCAGTGGTTAATAAGAGCTTGGAATGACGATAATCGTTACTAGGGGTATTGTTATTGTTGCAATGTGATATTGATTAAAAATATGTATTTAGTGACTGAAGCAAGGTTAATAAAAGCGCATAGTAACTAAGAGAAAAATAGTCATAATATTTTTTGACCTAATGTAATATTGAAGAAGGAATTTTATATGTTAACCATGATTGATATTGGTATTGATAACGCAGTAGCTTTTACGTTATCAGGTAAAGTGACAGAAGATGATATGAAGCGAGTGTTGATGGATGCTGAAGCTAAAACTGTTGATCATGGCGGTATTGTGATCTACGAAGAAATTGACAGTTTTTCAGGCATTGAGTTAGCAGCAATTGTTGAGGAGTTAAAATACCTTGTTAATGCTGGCTTAAAACATATTACTCAAGTCGCGGTTGTTGCTGATGCGAGTTGGATTGAAAAAGTCGTTAAAGTAGAAGATGCATTGTTTAGTAATATTGATATTCAATACTTTTCTGTTGCTGAAAAACAACAAGCGATTACATTTTTACAGCAGCAATAAAGACTATAAATTGTGAAAATTCCCTTGGTATCAAGCTCATCTAAAGCCAATACGATACCAAGGGATAAGTTTATATACGCTTAAAAATCAATGAAGTATTAATGCCACCAAAGGCAAAGTTATTACTCATGATATAATCACAACCAATATTTCGACCTTGGCCCTGAATATAATCAAGCTCACCGCAGCGTGGATCTGGAGTGGTTAAATTCAAAGTTGGGTTAAACCAGCCTTTGTTCATCATTTCAATACTTAGCCATGCTTCAATGGCACCACAAGCACCTAAAGTATGCCCAAAGTAGCTTTTGAGACTGCTTATTGGAGTTGTATTGCCAAAAATATTGGCAGTCGCCTGACTTTCAGCAATATCACCTTTTTCCGTGGCGGTACCATGGGCTGAAATATAGCCGATATCTTGTGGTTGTAATTGTGCTTGTTGTAATGCCAGTGCCATACACTGTTGCATGGTTTGTTGTTGAGGCTGGGTAATATGTGCAGCATCGCAATTGGTCGCAAAGCCAACCACTTCCGCTAAAATCGTCGCACCTCTATCAAGCGCATGTTGATATTCTTCTAAAACTAATGAGCCAGCGCCTTCGCCAATCACTAATCCATCCCGATCAACATCGTAGGGGCGTGGGGTTAGGTTGGGGGTGTCATTTTTAAGGCTGGTGGCAAAAAGGGTATCAAACACCGCAGATTCTGTTGGACATAATTCTTCTGCGCCACCTGCAACCATCACGGTTTGATAACCATGCTTGATAGCCTCATAAGCATAACCGATGGCTTGACTACCTGATGTACAGGCACTACTTGTTGGGATCACGCGCCCGCGTAAGCCAAAAAACAAACCGACATTGACAGCTGCGGTATGCGGCATCATTTGGACATAAGTGGTTGCCGTGATTTCTTTGGTGGTTTTATCATTTAGCATAGTACCAAAAGCACCAATGGCAGGGGTGCTACCGATTGATGAACCATAGGCAATGCCAGTGCTGCCGTTAGTGAGTATATTCTGATCTAATAAACCAGCTTGGGTGAGTGCTTGCTCGGTGGCAACCGTGGCGAGTTTAGATACTCTCCCCATCGCGCGCAGTTGCTTACGGGTATAATGTTTAGGGACACTAAAATCGCTAATAGGGGCGGCAAGTTTGGTATTTAACCCGTCATACAGAGCGTAATCGTCCATATAGACCACCGCATTTTTACCCTCGCGCAATTTTTGTTCTACGGTTAGCCAATCTTGACCCAGCGCGGTTACCCCTCCCATGCCAGTGATCACTACACGACGGTTCATACTAAACCTCCATTAATAGAAATCACTTGGCGGGTAACATAAGCGGCGATATCTGACATTAAATAACTCACTAAACCTGCTACTTCTTGAGGATCACCCATGCGGCGTAACGGTACTTGTGGTAGCGCATGTTGTTTAACGTGCTCATCAACCATACCGGTATCAATCAGTCCTGGAGCGACACAGTTAACGGTAATTTTACGTTTTGCCAGCTCAAGTGCGAGTGATTTTGACGCGCCAATCACACCGGCTTTAGCGGCACTGTAGTTAGTTTGACCGCGGTTGCCAGTAATACCCGATACCGATGCTAGCGTGACAATACGACCACCTTGACGTAATTGCACCATTGGCATCACACACGGATGAAGAACGTTATAAAAGCTATCAAGATTAGTATGGATAACACCATCCCATTCTTGTTCTGTCATCGCTGGAAAGGCAGTATCGCGAGTAATACCAGCATTGCTAACGACACCATAATAAGCGCCATGCTTGGCAATATCTTGTTCAAGATGCTGGCGACATTGGTCACGATCACTGATATCAAATTGAATAATGCGCCCTTGACCACCCGCACTAATAATAGTGGCAAGCGTTGACTCTGCACCTGCTTGATCACTCATATAATGGACTGCAATAGTAAATCCATCTTGTGCTAATTGGATAGCGATTGCGCGTCCAATGCCTTTACTAGCACCTGTAATAAGTACCTGTCGAGTCATGAAGTCTTCCTATTGTTTGGTGGTAAGCAGGGTTGCAATTTTTTCTTCAGAAGGAAGATACGCATTGAGTTGGCAACTAGCAATAGTTTGTTGTTGATGAACAATCTTGCAACTAAATACCACCATGTTGTTGTCTTGCATTAAACGTTCAGCATGAATATCAAGCACGACCCCTTGCTTAAATTGCGACCATTCACTGTGGTAACGACGACAGCCAAGTAAAAACCCCATCGGCGTTGGTTTACTTTGTTGCCATGCATGATAACCGGCCCAACTCGCAATGGTTTGTGCCATTAATTCAATCCCAACATACGCTGCAACTGCGTGAGTGTGTTTATCAAAAAAAAGATTGTCTGAGCGGATTGTTACTTGGCAATGGACATTTTCCACATCAACACTGATCAGCTCATCAATTAATATCATTGGAGCTTCATGAGGCAATAATTGTGCTAACGGTGGTATTTTAGTCATTAACGTATCCAAAAATTAAGCTGATGTTATTACCACCAAAAGCAAATGAGTTACTTAATACTGCTGATGTAGTTAATGGTAATGGTTGTTTTACAAGTGTGATTGGCAGTTGTGGATCTTGATGACCATCGTTTATTTGTAATGGTAACGGTAGCTGATAAGCCAAAATATACCAGCAAATTGCAGCTTCGACGGCACTTGCTGCGCCAAGAGTATGCCCGGTAAGTGGTTTGGTCGAGCTAACCGCAACGTGGGAGCCAAATACACGTGCAATCGCTTTAGCTTCCATCGCATCATTAAGGGGAGTCGCTGTGCCATGAGCATTAATATAGCCAATATCTTCAGGTTGTAAGTTCGCATCAACTAATGCATTTCGCATTGCAGCTTCTGCGCCATTACCTTCAGGATGTGGCGCTGAAATATGATAAGCATCAGAGCTATCGCCAGCGCCTAAAAACGCAATATGTTGGTGTGATAAACCTTTGTAGTTATTGCTAATGTCATTATTTTTAGCACTTATATCAGGAGTAAGTGCTAACAACATAAAGGCTGCCGCTTCACCGATATTAATTCCATTACGGTTAACACTAAACGGATTACAACGGCTAGCAGAAAGTGAATCTAGGCCATGAAAACCATTGAGTGTCAGTCGACATAATGTATCTGCGCCACCAACGATAACTGCATCTGCTAAGCCTGCTTTAAGTAACCGTTTAGCCGATAAAAAGCTACGTCCACTTGAAGAACAAGCAGTTGATATGGTGTAAACCAAGCCAGTTAAGCCAAAAAAATCGGCAATAAATTGGCCCGTATTAGCTGGTTCTTGCTGGTGGTAATGAAAATTTTCAGGTAGCTGATCTAGCGCGGCAAGGTGTTCTAATGCGACTTCACCGTCACTGATGCCAGAGGTTGTAGTACCGATTATGACTGCAATACGATCACGACCAAACTGCTTAATAGCATGCTCTATTTGGGGGGCGATCTGTTCTAATGCTGATACTGCAAGACGGTTATTAGCGGTATTTTGATACGGGTATTGTTGCTCATCAATAACGGCTAATGGCGCGCTTACTTGGCCAATAACTGTTTCACTGCCGTCATTGAGCCAGCCACGTACTGTATGCATATCAGGACTAAACCCTGCCAGCAGACGTTGCTGAATTTGTTCAGTTGTGGCACCTAACGCAGAATGAAAACCACAGCCACGAATATAGATTGGGGTTGCAGGTTGATTATGTTTCATAAAATTCCGAGCTGACATTATTGACGCTGATAGTGTAATGTTTTTATGGTGATTGTGTAATTAGGCTGGTGATTTACAAACGTAATTGTCCCTTTTAATTTATTCGTGTTTTGGTAGTTAATATCGGCGATAACCATGCCTTTATCATCGATAAGTTGCCGCTGGTTCGCGGTTTGCTTTAATTGCCAACCAATGTGCTGTAACGGTTGCTGCCATGCTGACAGTGGCCATAAGGTGATCATCATATTAAACAGAACTTGTTTTGGCTCTGGTAGGGTTGAACCTAAGCCTGGCATCACATAGGTAGTTAACTGCTGGTGGGTATAATCTAAGCTTAAAATACGCGAACCCCATGACGAAAATCCCGCGAGTGCTAATGCTTGTGGTGTGACTTGCAATTGCACCGGTAATTGATGATTGGTGTGTTGCCAAGTGGCTGTGATCAATTGACTGGCGGTTAATGAATAACCCAGTTGTGCCGGAGTGGGTAAGCTAACTAAGGTATGCGGTGCAATTTCAACTTGATTTGATTGCGGTTGAGAGATAGTCGCGCAGCCTGAAATAAATAAGGTTGTCAGTAATGCAATCAAGAAGCGATGTTTACTCTTGTTGTTAATAAAACGAGACATATTATTTAACTCCTGCTTTAGTCGTCGCTGCTGAAGAGGGCGTCATGGCCAAAGGCGCGAGTAACCATGCAATAATAATTCCTGTCAGTACCGTAATCCCAAAACTATGAATCGCTTGAGTCGCACTTAAGGCTAATAATCCAAATGATAATACCGTCGTTAATGCGGATAAAGTAATCGCTAATAATGTTGAACGGCGATGATGATCGTTAGCGGTTGATTTTAATTCTGCAAAAAAGAGGCTGTAGTCAATCCCAATCCCGAGGATTAATATTAACGCTAATAAATTAAACAGGTTTAATGGCGTACCACTGATACTGGTGATCGCAATCCCCGCACAGCCACCAATCACTGATGGCATGATCATTTGAAGGCCTTTCTTTAGCTTATAGCGCCACACTAACAAGGCTAAAATTACCATGGTTGCCGTAATTAATAACTCAGTTACGCGTTGGCGGTATTGTCCAAAAAGCTGTGATACTTCATCGGCTTTATTGAGGTAACTTAACTGACTATCTTGTGCCGCGAGATGTTTAATTGCGCTTAACTGGTTGACACCAGAGAGCAAAATAACCGCGCCATAGTTTTGTTCAGAAGGTGATTGATTTATTTTACCAAGCCAAGTGAAACGCAGTGGTTTTGATACTGGCGAAGCTAAATAGTCAGCAATGGTTAGTGGTTGGAATGTTGCTGTAAAGTGTGGCGGTTGGTTTAATTTTATTTTTTTATCTAGCTCAGGGCCTTGCTGTTGATATAAATGTTTAACTAATGCGAAGTTATGCTTTTGAGTTGCAATCGACGGTAAGTAATGGCCGATACTTTGGTAGCTATCAAGTTTGTGAGTAATTAGTAATTTGTCGAGTTGTTGATCGACGGCAGCTAGCTTTGTTAATAGATCTTGTGCCGTTTTGGCTTTAACGAGCAACATTTGCTGACCACTACTCACTCCTGTAATTGCTTTAATGGTTGCTTCCTGCTGTTTGAGTTGCTGTGGTAATGCTTGTAGTTGGCGAATATCGTCATCATAGTGAGTATGATATAAACCGACTAATGAAGCTGTTGCTAATATTAATGGCACACTCCAACGAACGCTCGCTAGATGCCACAATTGTAGCCACCCATTAAGTAACTGACGGCAAGGTAATGGTCGAGGTGAACACGGCTTTGATGCCAAGCTTGGATACCAACACACAACCGTGGCATAAGCGGCAATTAATCCTATTGCTGAAAATAACGATAATTGCTGTAGTCCAGGAAAAGGCGCGACTAGCATGCCTAAATAGCCAATCAAGCTGGTAATTAGGCCTAAGCTAATTGCGACCAAAATATGCTTGAGCCCTTGGTGTGGATTCCAATCTTTGCCTGCGGCTAATCTATCGGTGAGATAGTGAAATGCATAATCAATTGAGACTCCAATTAAACTGGCACCAAACACGAGACTAAACAGATGCACTTTGCCAAAAATGGCAACGGTACCGACAAATGCAGCAATAAGACCACAGCTAATGGACAATAACGCCAATGCTAGCGGTAATGGACTGCGATAGACCACCACCAATAACACAAGGATCCCTAATAGCGATCCTAAACCTATAGTACTGATTTCTTGTTCAGCGCTTTGAGTGCCGTGAGCCGCATAAAAAATCACCCCTGTATGTAAAATATCGACTTTTTCTGTTGCAGTAGAATACTGGTTAATAATCTGCTGTTGTAACGCATTAAGAGCCGGTAATTGGTGTTGTAATTTAACGCTATAAGGGGAACCGGTGAGCTCTGCAGTAATTAAAGCGTAATGTCGGTGATGATATTGAGTGGTCAAAAAACCATGATTAAGACTGAAATGACCACTTTGAGCGCTTAGCTGGGTTAAAAAGTCACGAAATAATAAAAACGGATCGTGTTTAAGCTCAGCACCTGTCACTCCAGAAAACGGATTATACAACGCTTGTAATACTTGCTCAGTTTGTTGGTGTGGGTTGTGTGCTAACCGTTGCTGTTGTGCTGGCGTTAATAGCTGAAACCGCTTTGGGTAGTACAATTGTGCCCAAGCTTGTTGTTGGCTATTACTCATCTTTGCATCAATATTGGCAAATAACCCCAGGTTTTCCAGTTGCTGACTAAATTGTTCAGCAGCAGCGATCATGGTGGCGCTATTTGGGCTGCCAACTAAAAAGATCACCTTATTACTCATGCTAGTGGCGATATGATCAAACGCTTGCTGAGCGGCTGGATCTTGATCATTTTTGGGTAATAACGCCAGAATATTAGTTTCAATGGGTAAGTGTTTATTTGCGGTGAGTTGGTAGCCTAAAGCGGCAACCAACAGCAACATAATGATAAGCCATAAGCGGCTAAGGTTAGAATTTGAAAACACGGTGTTCTTCTGTGGTTAGCGAGGCGGGTGTTGTGCGCTGGTGGCTAAAAGTAATCACTGTTTTATCACCCCGAACTTCAGCCAATGTAAGTTTATTGATGAACTTATTTCCTGCAAGAGTAATACGCGTAAAGACTTTATTTAATGGCGCTTGTTTAGGAATTAATACGAGTTGCCACTGATTGGTACTGTTGTTAGCGTCTGCATTATTGTTATCAGTAGCTAAGGTGGTCAGTTTCAAATTAAATTGTTGATCTAATGCTGAAGTATCACCGTTAAAGAGGGCTAAGAAGATATGGCTAAAATAAAACACCATCGGGTTTTGATCCGCTGACATAATTTGTGGCGGTTGATTATCAAATTGCTGGCTAAGTTTATTTTGGGTTAACACTAATGAGACTGCCATTGGTGCCGTTTGATGCCACCATAGCCCTTGATTAGCTGCAATGACAAATTTGCCATTTGACACCAAGGGTTGATTAAACATTGCCATGGTTCGGCTTTGACTAAAATCGCCACGCACGACCTTAGGAGCAGAAAGGGTCTGTTGGAGTTCGGTTAATGTCATCGCTTGAGCTGATAAACTAATGCTTGCTAACACAGCCCACAAGATCTTATTTCGCCACCATTTAAGCGTTGTAATTGAATTATTGATTTTCATGCCAAGCCTTTATTTTATCAGTAAAAACAGTGGGTGAGACAAAGCACATTTCGTGATTTTCAATCCCGACTGCTACCTGCATTGTGTAGCCTTTTGTCATTCTGGTGTTAGTCGCGGCATCGTAGATTATATAATCAACCCGCAGTCGATTTTCCCATTCAGTAAGGGTTGCTGTTATGTGAATTTGATGATCAAACGGAATCGGTTTTATATATTTTACGCGCGTATCAATGATAGGCCATAAGTAACCAGAAGCTTGCATATCACGATAGCTATAATTGATTTTTTCCATCAATAGTCGGCGTACTTCCTCAAAAAAACGAAAGTAATTACCGTGATAAATTACGCCCATCGGATCGGCATCTTGAAAATGGGTCGTTAATGTCAGCTCGGCAGTCAGTAAAGGCATAGCAGAATGTGAAGTCATGGGTTACTCAGTCATTGTTAAAGTTAAAACGATACATCAAAGCTAACCATCATCGAATGGCCCTGTACTAGGGTCAAGGCCACGTAAGATCAAAGAGTAGTTAACCGATCATTAGCGATCAATATAATGACCAATGTTGATGTTGGATCTTATTAATGAAATGACGTAAATCTTGTTCTAATGGGCGATCTTCAATCACAAACTCAAAATCACTCAGGACGGCTTGTTGCATCGCTTGTAACGCTGGGCTGATATTGGTATCTGTTAGCTGATGCTCACGTTTACGCAGTTCAATGGCTTGAGTTGCCGCTAATAACGAGGCGGCAGTAACTTGTTCTGTTAATTGTAATACGCGCAAACAGTCGCGAGATGCAATGGTGCCCATACTGACTTTATCTTGATTATGGCATTCAGTGGAGCGTGAAAATACGCTCGCTGGCATGGTGTGTTTTAACGCCTCAGCTGTCCATGCAGAAATACCAATTTGGACTGCTTTAAAACCATGATTAATCGGCTTACGTTCACCTGTCGCGCCAGTTAAGTTAAAAGGTAATCCGTTATTGAACTTATAATCCATTAATTGTGCCATTTGACGATCAAGCAAATCAGCGATATTAGCCACTGCTGTTTTAAGCATATCCATCGCCATTGCAATATGACCACCATAAAAATGACCACCATGCAGTACGCGTTCGTTATCGCCATCAATGATGGGATTGTCATTGGCGCTATTGAGTTCATTTTCGATCATTTGGCGCAGCCATGGCAGGCTATCTTGCAGTACTCCAATCACATGTGGCGCACAACGCAACGAGTAACGATCTTGCAAACGATCACTGTTACGAGGTGGACGCTCAGCTTGCAGATCTGAGCGTAACCAGCTGGCGATTTGTTGTTGGCCTGGGTGAGGCTTTACTGCAAATAAGGCCTCATCAAAGTGGAAAGCGTTACCTTGAATACCCACTGACACCATCGCAGTAATTTTAGTTGCTAATTGGGCCAGATATTCTGCGCGTTTATAAGCAATACAAGCTAATGCGGTCATCACTGAAGTACCGTTCATTAATGCTAAGCCTTCTTTAGGCTTGAGTTTGATAGCTTCGATACCCAGTTCTTTAAACACATCTGCGGTTGGGCGAATTTGACCTTGATAAATCACTTCGCGCTCACCAATAAGTGTCGCTGCGAGATAAGATAATGGGGTTAAATCACCACTAGCACCGACTGAACCTTCTTGTGGAATTCGAGGGCTAATATCATGATTGATCAAAGTAACAATTTGATTGAGTAGTGGGTGACTAACACCAGATACGCCCTGAGCCAATGAACATAGACGAGTCGCGAGTACAGCGCGCGCTTGTTGATGATCAAGATCATCGCCTAAACCACAGCCATGAAAGCGAGTAAGATTAAGCGGAAGATCATCGACAAGGTGAGTTGGGATCGCCACGGTGCATGAATCACCGTAACCTGTGGTCACGCCATATATGACCCCTTCTTCTTTTAATAATCGTTCAAGAAAAGCAACGCCGCGATCGATTTTATTGGTAAATGCGGCATCAGTGTTCATTTCAGCTGCAGCACCATTACTGATTGCAACCACATCTTCAATCGTGAGTCGTTCAGCACCAAAGCGAATGGTTTGTTGAGGGATTGTGTGAGAGTTATTTGTCATCTTTTTTTCCACTAAGCTGCCAAAAATTGAAAAAGTTGTACCATTGTAATGGCGCTTGTAGCGTGTAGTGCTCAAGGCGAGTTGCATAGTGCTCAACAACTGTTTGTAGAGCGGCATTACGAATGGCGCGGGGTAATATTATTTGCTCACTAAATGATTCAAAATAGACATCGAAATGTGGGGTTGCTTGGCTATCATCACGTAGGCCAAATAATAAATAAACCGGGGTTTTTAGGATCGCAGCAAGAATAAATGGTCCTTGTGGGAAAGGCGCTTGTTGGCCGAGAAAATTAGCCCAACTGACGCGAGTTTCATTGGCAACTGAGGTACGATCGCCAACGATAACCACCCATTCTCCTCGTTCTATTTTTTGTTGAAGAATAATCGCAGTATCAGCGCCGAGTTGATTAACATGAATAAGATTAAGGTTAGAATCTGGATTGATTATGTTTAAAACATGATTAAAACGCGCCGCATGCTCAGTAAAAACTAACGCATTAATTTTGATATTTTTATGACGTTGGCTAAGGGCTCGACATAATTCAAGATTACCTAAGTGCGAGCCAATAATGACCACACCTTGCTTACTGGCAACAATATTATCAAAGTGATGCTGACCATGAATAGTGAGATTATTGGCGTCATAATCACCTTTCCAGGCGGCAAGTTTATCAAGCGTTGTATGACCAAATGACAATAAATGCTGGTAGCTAGAAAGATTTGTTGGTAATTGCAGTTGTTGTTGCTCGGCATAGTGATGCAATTGTTGTAAATAATGCTCTGAAGCCTGACGAGCGCTTTTAGTGGTTAAATAATAATAACCAATCACTAATTTTAATAAGCCATTAACGGCTTTACGTCCTAGCAGGCTATAGATAGCCAATAGAATTTTGATACCTAAAATAGTGCCGCGTTCGCTATTATTTGACCAGTGCAGTGAGCGTGAGTGGCGACGTTTGAGTAACTTTGGTATGCGTGGCAACATACCGCAGAATAATTTGGTATGCATCCAACTGATTTTAACGTTATCCCATAACGCATCAAAATGAGAAATTCCTCCCTCAGGATAGATAACCTTGGTGTCTATAAATTGAATATCGCCATTATTCCAATAGAAATACACCATTATTTCAGTATCAAATTCCATTCTCTGACTAAAATGGCGTTGTGCTAATAGCGGGATTATTGGCTCGATAGGATAACTACGAAAGCCGCACATACTGTCTTTAATATCGAATGAGAGAGTTTCAATCCATACCCAAAAATGGGTGATATAGCGACCGTATAAGCGTGATTTAGGCACTGAATTGTCGTAAATCGGTCTGCCTGAAATAATAGTGTTAGGGTGTTGATGTGAAAGACGAAGTAGATCTTGTAATGCGTCAAGATCATGTTGTCCATCAGCATCTATTTGAATCGCATGGCTATAATTATGTTGATGGGCATGATGTATCGCTGCGATTACTGCGCCACCTTTACCACGATTTTTGGGTAAAGTAATGACAGTGATATTATCACGCTGCGCCTGTTGAGTAAGGATATCTTTGGTCGATTGGTTACTACCATCATCAATAATAATAATGGGATAAGTAAACGTGTCTAATGCATCAACAATAGCAGGTACAGTTTGACCGTGGTTATAGCAGGGGATAATAAAACAGGGGTGAAACCAACTCATGCTGCGACTCTCATGCTTATTTTGCCAGAAGAGTGAATAACTTGTTCGTTTTCAGGCGTCATAGAACTAAAGCTAAAATGTAATTTTTGTTTGTCAACGATCCAATCAAGCGTCAGGATGATAGTGCTATTGGGTAAAATAGGTTGTTGAAATTTAATCACATCCATTCCTCCAAACGCGGTTGGCATCTTTTGAAAACAATCTCGTGCAAAATGGACTGCCCAATCAAGCTGGCTGACACCAGGTAATAACGCAAAGCTTGGAAAGTGGCCTTTAAAATCATCTAATTCGCTGTCGACACATAAAGTAATAACAGCATGATGGTCAACAATATGGCAGTCAACTAAAGTCGGCATTGGTCTATTCATTGGTCGTTATTACTTATTGGTTAGAAAGGTTAAACAGATTTTCAAGATCACGAATTAGTCGTTTGCCTTGGCTATTTAAGGGAATTTCAGTCACTGGACGAAAATGACGAGGAATAGCGATAGGCTCTATCCATTGGCGTAATTGTTGACGTAACAGTAACCAAAATTTGCCTTTTCCCATGTGCTCTAGTTGTTCAACACCTTGTGCCGTTAGAGTGATCACCGCGCCAATATGTATCCGCTGCTGATACTCTAACGGCAGTACTGCCGCTTCATTGATGGATTCAAGTTGGCACAATCGCTGTTCAATTTCAGTGAGCGATATGCGTTTCTCTTCAATTTTAATAACGCGATCAGTGCGGCCTTTGAGTTCAAAATGGTCATCGTCAACCAATACACAGTGATCACAAGTCTGATACCAATGTTTGGCATCGACAAAAGGAGAGCAAATTTTTAAGCATTGCTCAACATTGAGCGCAATCTTAACCACTTTAAAACGTGACCATGGCGTGGTGGGCTGCTGTTGCTGACGATAACCAATTCCCCCAGTTTCAGTACTGCCAAATACTTCAAAAGGCAGTGTCTTACATAATTGTAGACACTGTTGCGCCGCAAGAAAGGGCAGAGGGCCGCCAGATGAAAATATCGCCTTATACGGTGTCGCTGTGACATGATTATTAAGACGCTTTAATAATGCGGGGCTACTGATTAAGGTGCTATTGGTTGAAGCTTGCGCTGTGACCTGTTCAGGATATTCAAGATTAAAGCAATCAAAACTACGTCCGCTACATAACGGCCACAGTACACGAAATAATAAGCCATAAATATGTTGATGCGAGACCGTACTGCAAATATGGCTGTGGCGTAATTGTTGACCCCAAATCGTTTCCAGTTGAGCGATTTCGTTATCGAGTAAATCAAGGGTTTTAATGATCGCTTTAGGCGTGCCACTTGAACCAGAGGTAAACAAGGTTAATTCAATATCAGTTAGCGAGAGTGCTGAAAAAACCACCTCAGCTTCTACTAGTTGCTGTTGCTCATTGAGTAAGGTTGAGATATTGATAGCGGTTAATGAAACATCAACAGTCATTTCTGCATCATGTAATAGCACATCAAAATGTGCACTTAATTCAGCTAGTGCTGCGGGTTGATGATTGCTGGGTAATATCAGTTGCTTATTTGCATGAATAACAGCCATAAAAGCGACGGCAAACACATAGCTATCTTTGCAACACACTGCAATTCGAGATTGTTCTATGGGTGCTAATTGCTGGCTTAAACAACAAACATCTGCTCGAAACTGCGTCCATGAATGCTGGCTGAGACCATTAATTGCCACTGGATTAAGATGATGAGTAGGGCGTTGCATTAAAGTCGATAGTGAAATTAATGCAGCAGGTGTTATAGCTGTATCCATGACCGTTCTCGAGGGGTTATAATAAAAGTTAGTGCTTACTTAATCGGTGTTTTTACGGCGATACCACTGGCGAAATACCCACTCAGTGCCAAATAAGCTGCCTGCTAATATATAGCTGATAAAACCGTTATATAATGTCCATATGTGTAATGACATCAGACAAGTAATGAAAGCAATAGTGCCATTGATAATAAAAAATACGCACCATATCTGCGTCACTTTACGGGTGTAGCTTACACCGCTAGCAGGTAAATCGGGTTCTTGTAAGCGTGCAATCCGCTCGATTAAGCTTTGTTGTTGCCATAAACTGCTACTAAATAGCCCTAGCATTAGTGCATTGACAATAACCGGGTAATAGAGCAACAACCCATGTTGCCGAAAAAGTGCACCTAATGTGACTAAAGTAATGCCTGCGCCACCGCTTAACCAGCCAATATATTTTAGTTCTTTAAGTTGCGTCTGCTTCGCTGCGATAATTCGAACAATGAAAAATACTGCCAATAAAGCACCAACGGTTACTATTCCCCAACGATTAATACCGTAATAAACGGCAACAGGGTAAGCAATTAACGCTAATGCTGACAATATTGTTAGCAGACGCATTATCATTATTGAGCCTTAAGTAAATCAGCAACAGCGATAACAACATCATTAACGGTGCGTACTGTTTTAAATTCATCTGCTTGAATTTTTTTACCGGTCAAATTTTGTAATCGTACAACGAGATCAACCGCATCAATGCTATCAAGATCAAGATCTTGATAAAGATGTGAATCTAAATGGATATCGCTAGCATCAAGCTCAAACAGCTCAACTAAAAGTGTTTGAACTTGGTCAAAAATCTGGTCGTTATTCATTTGAGTCATAATAATTACGCTTTGTTCTGGAAGATATAATCAGCAAGATTAGCCACTGACGCAAAATGTTGACGGGTGTTAGTGTCATCAGCATCAATAACAATATTGTATGTTTTCTTGATTGCGAGCCCAAGCTCTAGGGCATCAATAGAATCTAACCCGAGGCCATCGTTAAACAGAGGGGCATGGGTATCGATATCCTCAACGGTAATATCTTCCAAATTTAACACATCGATAATTAATGTTTTTAATTCTGTATGTAGTTGTTCCATATTACCTACTTCTGGTTAAGGTTAACGACAGTATAAATGTAGCTTAACTATCGGTTGGAAAAATAGCACTGGCTAAATGTTTATTAAGTTGTCGAGCCGCTGTTGTTGGAGAGTGATGTTCGGCTAAATACGGTGTGACACTGATTTTATTTTTTACTTCAATGAAAAAAAAGGGTTTTTGATCGGGTATTTGATACCACTTTTGCTGTTTAGTTAAAAAGGGCGGTGATGCTGTTATATGAATTACTCGTATATTAACCTGACTACGGATTGCAATTTGTGCCGCTCCACGCTGTAATTTTGCCGCTGCAGTGGTTGTTGTACGGGTGCCTTCTGGAAATATCAGTAACACATTACCTTGTTGCAAACGCTGATTACAGGTGTCTAACAGAGATTCAGGATCGCGATTAGGAATATAACCCGCGGCTTTAACAATGCCCTTAATAAAAGGATTATGCCAAATAGCCGCTTTAACAAGGCAATCGCATTGAGGCAACTGCGAAGCAATGAGTACATAGTCAATTAAGCTGGGATGATTGGCAACAATGACGCATTGCTTATCAGTTTGCAGTGCCGCTAAATTATCAAACCGATAATCAATCACTTTTAAAAATCGCATCGTACGACAAAAAAAATCAAACGTGCGCTGAATAATAGTTTGGACTTTCATTTCACGTTGCTGAGCATTTTTACTGAGTCCTGATATTATCGGGAATACAATAAAAGTAAGTACTAACGCACCACAGCCAAACAGAGCAAAACAGCCACCGGTTGCAATAAACCGCCAACATTTATTAAGCCACTGAGTGATAGAAGCTGCTGTCATGATTGATGTTGCCACAGCCAGTGTTTATTTTGAGCCTCAATAGACCATTGAGTATTCTGATTAGCAAGATGCTTAATTATCGTCAGCGTTTGTGGATAGCAACTCACTGTATGGTGGCCTTGAGTGGTTAATGTGGTTGTTGGTTGCCAATTTAGCTGGTAGTTATGGCCTTTTGATATCACCATCGCGAGTGCAAAGCTTGGATAGTGATGATGTTCAAACTGTTGGTATGATGTCGGTAGTGGTTGATCAAAATCGACCACTAATACACGATGTTGTGGGTATTGATTGAGATAACAGGCGGCTTCAATCAGTGCCATATGCAGGTTGTTCTCGCCGCCAGTTAATGATGTTACTGCGATGGGTTGCTTAGTGGCAATAGTGTATAAACCTGCTGCGGTGTTATGGACCGATTGTGAAAAAGCAATCGGTGAAGCGTCATCACCATTAATAATATTGTTAATTAAATCGACGGTACGGTGTAATTCGCCATGACGACTGGCAAAAACAATATAATCAATACTATTTGATTCAGTGACCAACAAAGCGGCTTGCAGTGCCAATTTACTCAGTGGACTCATACGGCGGCGCATCATTGGTGGAATTTTATCGGCTGCTGGTGGTTGAGGATCTATTAGTGATGGGGTGTTAGCCCAACTCTGCCAATCTTGTTGGGTTGCTAAACCTGGGGCTAGGGCAATCCAATGGTCAATATTGAAATGAATGGTATTCATATACTCCACACAAACAGCGACATAATTATGGCATTGGTAGCAATAAGACAAATAAATATAAAGTTTATCATTAAATCAATCAGATAACTGTGCAATTTATCAGCATCAATTAAATCTTTTTATTTTGATGGCATATTTTTTAGATTATTGAGATTGGAGCAATTATTAATATTGTTTGTTTTTAAACAGTACATCTTGAAATCAACCCATTAAAATAGCGATATCATTTACTTCCACCTTGATTATAGGCTCAGTGTGACAGGTTTTACTAACGATCCATTTAATGCATTAGCTGCGAAAACAGAAGCTCAAAAATTAGCTTTTTCGCCGATTATTTTTCATACTGCTCGAACGTTACGTGATTTAAAAATATTACAAGTATTGGATGATGCAGGTAATAATGGACTTAATGCTGAACAAATTTCCGTCGCAACCGAGGTGTCAGAATATGGTGTTAAAGTCTTATTAGATATGGCGTTAAGTGCCTATATCGTCACTTGGAAGCAGGATAGATATTGTTTAGCTAACCTTGGCTATTTTTTATTACATGATGGTATGACCAATGCCAATATGGATTTTACGGCAGATGTTTGTTACGCCGCAATGATGCATTTAACACAATCTATTCAACAAGGTAAACCAGCTGGGCTTAAAGAACTCGGTGATTGGCCAACAATATACCAAGGGTTATCACAATTACCGCCTCAAGCGAAACAAAGTTGGTTTGCATTTGATCATTTTTATTCTGATCGTTCATTTCCGTTGTTATTAGATAAAGTTTTTACTCAGCCACCATTGCGAATTTTTGATATCGGCGGTAATACTGGCAAGTGGGCATTACAATGTTGTCAGCATAATAAAGATGTCGAAGTGACGATTATTGATTTGCCTCAACAGATAGCTGTAGCCCTTGAACATGCACAACAAGCCGGATTTTCTGATCGTATTAAAGGTTATGCCGTTGATATGCTTGATCGCAAGCAAGCTTTACCCCAAGGGGCTGATGTGTGGTGGATGAGCCAGTTTTTAGATTGTTTTTCACCGATGGAAATTTTAAGTATTTTACGTCGTGTAAGACAAGCAATGCGTCTTGATGCCAAAGTGTATATTTTAGAATTATTTTGGGATGCTCAGCGTTATGAGGCTGCCTCTTATTGTTTAAATGCGACCTCGCTATACTTTACTTGTTTGGCGAATGGAAATAGTCGCTTTTATCGCAGTGAAGATTTTCTAGAACTGGTAGCAGAAGCTGGTTTTATTGTGACAGAACGCGAAGATGATATTGGCTTAGGCCATACGTTACTGACGCTACAAGCAGGGTAAAATAAGGATAGTGATTGTGACTCAACAACAGCGTACGCAAGTCGTGATTATTGGTGCAGGTCCTTCTGGAGCTGTTGCTGCAGCATTATTACATCAACAACAGATTGACGTTATTGTGCTAGAAAAAAGTACCTTTCCGCGTTTTTCAATTGGCGAAAGTTTATTACCTGCATGTATGGAGGTGATAGAGCAAGCTAAGATGCTTAATGCTGTTACGGCTGCGGGATTTCAGTTTAAAGATGGAGCAGCGTTTCGTTATCAAGATAGGTATACTACTTTTGATTTTAACGATAAATTCACAGTCGGACCTGCAACAACTTATCAAGTTCAGCGAGGACAGTTTGATAAAGTATTAGCTGATGAGGCGGTAAGTCAAGGCGTTGAGATTCGTTACGAACACAGCGTTGAAGCGATTGAATGCTTAGAATCTAAGTCAGTGCTTACTGTCACTGGAGCGGATAAAAAATCATATATATTAGAAGCTGACTTTGTACTAGATGCCAGTGGTTTTGGGCGAGTATTACCACGATTACTGGCGTTAGATAAGCCATCACACTTGCCACCACGCCAAGCGATATTTTGTCATGTTACCGACCATATTAATGCAGAAAAGTGTTCGGTTGATTATGATCGTAATAAGATTTTAATATCCGTTCATCCTCACTCTGCTGATGTGTGGTATTGGTTGATTCCGTTCAGTAATGGTACCTGTTCACTAGGTGTCGTTGCTCCACCACAGTGGCTAGCTGATTATGGTGATGATTCACTCGCTGTATTAAAACAGCTAGTTAATGAAGAACCGGGGCTGGCAACAATTTTAGCCGCGGCAGAATACCCAATAAAAGCGGCAACCATTGAAGGTTATTCTGCCAACGTCACTCAATTGGCAACCTCAAATTATGCTTTGTTAGGAAATGCTGGTGAGTTTTTAGATCCGGTATTTTCTTCAGGTGTCACTATTGCAATGAAATCGGCACAATTAGCAGCCAACGTATTAACGCGTTCATTCGCCGGTGAGCAGGTTGATTGGCAATGTGATTATGCACAACCCCTGATGCTAGGTGTTGATACGTTTCGTACTTATGTTGAAGGATGGTATTCAGGTGAGCTACAGCGTGTGATTTTTCATCCCAATCCTGATAGTAAAATTAAACAAATGATTTGCGCTATTCTTGCAGGCTATGCATGGGATACTAACAATCCGTTTGTGACTCAATCCCAACGTCGATTAGCGGTTGTTGCAGCCCTTTGTGCTAAATAAGTAAAGCATCTAATTAGCCGTGACATTCAACATCTTATGATGTGATGAATATCGCGGCTTTTTTATCAGTGATGACTAGCGAACCATATCAAGGTACAAGTTTTCGACTTTTGTACGTGCCCATTCGGTCTTACGTAGAAATTTGAGGCTTGATTTGATGCTTGGATCATCATTAAAGCAACGAATGTTAATCCGTGCCCCTAATTCATTCCAACCATAATGCTCAACAAGCTCAATCAATACTTTTTCTAACGTAATGCCGTGTAGCGGGTTATTTTTCTGTGTCATGTTATATGCCGTCTTAGTGACTGATTAAAGGTACGTCGTTAATTAGTGCTTAGTGTAACTGACAATGCGACGATCCCCAATGTTGTTTTAGTTGTAACCAAGCAAAATTTGACGTTTAAATATAAGCTAACAATATTAACAGCCGTAAAGGTATTTAATAAATTGAACCTTGAATATATGACAAACTAAATGGTACCGGATGAGAATAAAGACGTTGCTTTATATAGAATAACTGTTGCTTATTATGATGTTCAAATGAGTTGAATATTATAATGATGATGAAGTAACAAGTTAATTATTAATTATTGTTGGCAGTTTATTATTAATATGACTGTAATAACTTAATCGGTGGCTGTTTATTAATATTATTGGATTTTTTTCTTCGTAATAGAGCACATTTTTGACACCCATTTCCAGCTAAATGATTGGTTGGTAATTGCAAAAACTCACCATGAACGCTGCAAATAATAATGCCTTTTGTTCTCATGTTTATATATTCAAATAATGAATAATTATAACGCTTACCATGAATTTCTTTTGCACTGGCGATGAACTGTTTAGCGGTCTTCTTTTGGCTGTTTTTTATACATTTTGGGCATCCTGAACCATGTAAATGTGCATCAGCTCGTTGACTAAAATCGCCATGAATCACACAAGTTATAACTCCTTTGTTAAGGGCTCCTGTATAGATGAAATGTTCATATTTATAGCGGTTGTTATGAACTTGAGTTGCCTTCTTGATGTAATCACTTTGTGATAATAATTGAGATGTAGCACACCTTGGACAACCTTTTCCTGCTAAATGTGCGTTTGGTGTTTGGCTAAAAATACCGTGAATCTGACAGTGGATACTCCCTTTCTGTAATGTTCCTCTATATACAAATTCCTCGTAAGTATATTTATTGTTGTGAATGGCGTTAGCTCGAGCAATAAATTGACTGGTCGTCAGCTTTTTGGTGCCAGAACAGGCTTGGCAACCATGCCCAGCAAGATGAACATCTGGCCGTTGTTTAAAATTTCCATGGATTGGACAGGTAATAATACCTGCCGTTTTGGCGTTTATGTAATCAAAAAAAGTATAACTGTATTTTTGATTATGGCGTTTTTGGGCTTTGTTTATGAAAATTGCAGTACTATTTTTCATTGGATTAATGTTGCCTTGGTGGGGTGTTTTTGTTAACGAATGCGTGAGCTTTTAATAGCGTCTTATTTGTCAGGGTAAGGTCAATAATGCAATTACGGATGAAATAGCGCTTTTTTAAACGAGGCTGAATCAGGAATGGCAAAAATACAATGTAAATAAAAATTAAAAAATGTTAATGATTACTTATGCGTAATACGCACATGATAATCTCGATCTTGAGCATCAACATCAAGAGCCAAAAATGGTAATCATTGTTTGCATTTATTTTGATGGCTATCACAAAACTGATCACGTAAATTTTGTACTGCAGACGATAGGCTGAAAGATATTGAAAAATAAGCCTATTAGTAAGCACCTCATAATATATAAATTTCTATTATATATTTAATGGAGCTGCGTAATTGAATGTTTATGATGATAAGAAATCATTTTAGTAATTATTCAGTTTTACACTTTAATAAATTTTTTTGAAGTGTATGTGCTGTTTTAATTAATGATTTTATATTATCTGTAATAAACACAATTAAGATAAGGAGTCGTAATAATACAGATACAGACGGTGTAGAGGATTTAAATATGAAAGCAGGCTCAGGGTGTAACGATATTCTTTCTGCAGCAAAAGTCATATTACTCGGACAGTTAATACTTGGATGTTTATTTACATTATTCATTTGTATTACAAATAATACGTTTGGTGTGAAATCTGCAATTATAGGTGTAGCGATTGCTGTTATTCCTTCTTTGCTGGGGCTAGTGAGCGCAGCATATAAATTAAAGAAGAATGATGAAGTTAATATCAAATATTTAGCCAAGCTGAATTCATTAGTTAAATGGGTTTATACCGCGGTAATGATATTGGTAGTGGTTCGTTTTATACCGGTTAATAGCGAAATTATGTTGCTGGCTTATAGTGTTACATTTTTAGGATGCTTTTTAACTCCGATACTTAACAAACCTCAATTTAGGATGACGTAAGGTGGAATCAGTAACTACCGCTCACGATTATATTGAGCACCATCTAACATTCTTCACTGTGGGTAAGGGTTTTTGGAGCATTAACATTGACTCCATGCTCATGGTTTGGTTGTTAGGTTTACTGTTTATCGGTGTTTTTCGATATGTTGCATCACGAGGAACCAGTGGAGTTCCGGGTAAGTTGCAATGTTTTATTGAAATAACCTATGAATTTGTAAATAACCTTGTTAAGGAAATTTTTCAAACAAAAGACAAGTTAATTGGGCCGTTGGCATTAACTATTTTTGTTTGGGTTTTTCTTATGAACACAATTGACTTATTGCCAGTTGATTTTATTCCAGCATTTGCTCGCTTACTTGGTTTTGAGCATTTCCGTGAATTACCTTCTGCGGATGTCAATGTGCCTATGTCGATGGCGATTGGTGTGTTTATGTTAATCATAATTTACACACTGAAAACAAAAGGATTGCGTGGTTTTATTAAAGAACTAACGACACAACCTTTTGAAAGTCCATGGCTTTACCCAGTGAATTTAGTTTTGGAGTTAGTAACACTAATATCAAAACCAATTTCTCTCGGTCTTCGATTGTTCGGCAACATGTATGCGGGTGAAATGATTTTTATCCTTATTGCATTAATGCCGTGGTGGATGCAGTGGGCGCTCAGCGTTCCATGGGCACTATTCCACATTCTTATTGTGTTCTTACAAGCGTTTATCTTCATGGTATTGACGGTTGTTTATTTGGCAATGGCCACAGAAGAACATTAATAAATTAAGTTCGATTTGAGTTTTAACTATTTAATAATTTTGGAGTCATTCATGGATATTGTAAGTGCAGTTCTTTATGTTGCTGGTGCACTACTGATTGGTTTAGGTGCGGCGGGTGCTGCTGCAGGTATTGGTAACTTAGCAGGTAAATACCTTGAAGGTGTTGCACGTCAGCCGGACCTTATGCCGATGCTACGTACACAGTTCTTTATCATGATGGGTCTTGTCGATGCGGTTCCTATGATTGGTGTTGGTATTGGTCTTTACATCATCTTTGCTGTGGCTTAATAGCCAGAACTACCGTTATAAATCATAACGTTATTTAAATAGTGAGGATGGTATGAATTTAAATGCAACCATGCTTGGTCAAGCAATCTCTTTTGTGATTTTTGTTTGGCTATGTATGAAGTATGTCTGGCCGCCGCTAACCGCGTTAATTGAGCAACGCCAACGTGAAATTGCAGATGGGCTTATTCATACTGAAAACGCAGCTAAAGAACTCGACATCGCAAAAGCGAATGGCGCAAAAGTTTTGGAAGATGCGAAAAAAAGTGCGAGTGAGTTAGTTGAGCAAGGTAATAAGCGCCGAGCACAGATTATCGAAGATGCCCACGCTGAAGGCGAGAAAGAAAAAGCCCGTCTTGTAGCGCAAGGTCAAGCAGAGTTAGAAAGCGAACGTAATCGCATTCGTCAGGAACTACGTGCTGAAATGTCCGATATGGTCATTGAAACTGCTCAGAAACTGATTAATCGCAATTTGGATACTGATGCTAACCGCGATCTTGTTAATAAACTTATCACGGAAATGTAACTGGAGAGCACATTATGTCAGATCCACTAACCATTGCTCAGCCCTATGCCAAAGCTGCATTTGATTATGCAGTTGCTAATCAGGCATTAGAACAATGGGAGCAAATGTTGACTATCGCAGCAACGGTTGCTAGTCAACCAATCATTGCTCAGCAGATTGAAGACAGCGAACAGTTAGGTGCTAGTGACTCAGAAGCGTTTACTGACATGTTCTTGGGCGTTTGTGAAGGTCTACTGGATGAACATGGCCAGAACCTGATCAAAGTAATGGCTGAAAATGGACGTCTAAATGTGATCGTTCAGGTTGTCGAACTGTTTCATGAGCTTAAAGATGATTATGAGCGCATGGTTACTGCGCATGTCACTACGACTGAGCCATTAAGCATTCAACAACAAGCCAATTTAGTACAGGCGCTGCAAAAGAAATTAAATCGCAGTGTTGAGCTTGATTGCCACATCGATGAAACGCTAGTAGGCGGCATGCTGATCAAAGCTGGAGAACTGGTGATTGACGGTACGCTTAAAAGCTCTATCAACCGACTCGCAACGAGCCTTCAGGCGTAATAGGTAATAGATATGCAACTAAACTCTAACGAAATTAGCGATTTAATTAGACAACGAATCGCCACCTTCAATGTGACAAGTCAAGCACGTAACGAAGGTACTATCGTCTCTGTAAGTGACGGTATTATTAATATCAATGGTCTTGCTGATGTTATGCAAGGTGAGATGATTGAACTACCAGGTAACCGTTATGCATTAGCGCTTAACTTAGAGCGCCATTCTGTTGGTGCGGTAGTGATGGGGCCGTATGCAGACCTTGCAGAAGGCATGAAGGTAACAGGTACTGGCCGTATTCTTGAAGTACCCGTAGGTAAAGGTTTATTAGGGCGTGTAGTTAATACCCTAGGCCAACCAATTGACGGTAAAGGCGCTATAGACAATGACGGTTTCGCACCGGTAGAAATCATTGCTCCTGGTGTTATTGACCGTAAATCGGTTGATCAGCCTATTCAAACGGGCTACAAAGCGGTTGATGCGATGGTACCAATCGGTCGAGGTCAGCGTGAGCTTATCATTGGTGACCGTCAAACGGGTAAAACAGCGATGGCGATTGATGCCATCATTAACCAGAAAGATTCTGGTATCTACTCGGTGTATGTTGCGATTGGTCAAAAAGCGTCAACCATTGCTAACGTGGTACGTAAGCTAGAAGAAAATGGCGCCCTACAAAATACTATCGTTGTAGTTGCATCGGCATCAGAAGCGGCTGCACTACAATACCTAGCCCCTTATGCGGGTTGTACTATGGGTGAGTATTTCCGTGACCGTGGTGAAGATGCACTGATTGTTTATGATGACCTGTCTAAGCAGGCTGTTGCTTACCGTCAAATTTCACTATTGCTTAAGCGTCCACCTGGTCGTGAAGCCTTCCCTGGTGATGTATTCTACCTTCACTCACGTCTACTTGAGCGCGCATCACGTGTAAATGCACATTATGTTGAGCGTTTCACTAACGGTGAAGTAACAGGTAAAACTGGTTCATTAACCGCGTTGCCGATCATCGAAACCCAAGCAGGTGACGTATCAGCATTCGTACCAACTAACGTAATTTCGATTACCGATGGTCAAATCTTCTTGCAGACTAACTTGTTTAACGCAGGTCTACGTCCAGCAGTTGACCCAGGTATTTCAGTATCGCGTGTAGGTGGTGCAGCTCAGACTAAAATCATTAAGAAATTGTCAGGTGGTATTCGTACCGCACTTGCACAGTACCGTGAATTAGCCGCATTTGCGCAGTTCTCATCGGACCTTGATGATGCAACACGTAAGCAGCTTGATCACGGTGAGAAAGTAACAGAACTGATGAAACAGAAGCAGTACGCACCTATGTCAGTAGCGGAGCAAGCACTTGCTATTTTCTCTGCTGAAAAAGGCTACTTGAACAGTGTTGAGTTATCACAAATTGGTGCATTTGAAGAAGCATTGATGGCATTTGCAAAAAGTCAGCATGCAGAGTTGCTTGCCTCAATCAATGAATCAGGTAATTACAACGATGATATCGAAGCAAGTCTGCATCAGCTTCTAAAAACATTCGTTGATACGCAGTCGTACTAAGTAACGCGAATACTTTCCGTCCGAACGACGCAGTATGAATGTAGATAGGAGCTAACCATGGCAAATGCAAAAGAGATCCGCACTAAAATCGCTAGCGTACAAAATACGCAAAAGATCACTAGTGCAATGCAAATGGTTGCCGCAAGTAAGATGCGTAAAGTTCAACATAACATGGAAGCAACCCGCCCTTACGCTGAAAATATGCGTAAGGTGATCGGGCACTTAACTTCCGGTTCGTTGGAATATAAGCATCCCTATCTTGAAGAGCGAGAAGTAAAACGAGTAGCTTACATCATTATTTCCTCAGACCGAGGATTGTGTGGTGGTTTGAACATTAACTTGTTCAAGAAAGCCATGGCAGATATGCGCCAATGGCGAGATCAAGGGGTTGATGTAGATACCACCTTGATCGGCTCAAAAGCAATTTCGTTTTTTCATCGCTTCGGCAACGTGATTGCACAAACATCAGGTATTGGTGACTCACCAAAACTCGAAGATATTTTAGGCCCGGTTAATGCCATGTTGGAGTTTTTCGACCAAGGAAAAATTGACCGTTTGTTCTTAGTTTACAATGAGTTTGTAAACACAATGGTGCAAATGCCAAAGGTAACTCAACTGTTGCCTAACCCAGAACTTGAACAAGACGCGTCAGATGATGTGAATGAAAAAAGTCGTTGGGATTATATCTATGAGCCTGATCCTAAACCGATCCTCAATGAATTGATGCTTCGTTATATCGAATCACAAGTCTATCAAGGCACCGTTGAGAGTATCGCTTGTGAACAAGCAGCACGAATGGTTGCAATGAAAGCTGCAACAGATAATGCGGGTGAGCTGATTAATGATCTTCAGCTGGTATATAACAAAGCCCGTCAAGCAGCAATCACCCAAGAGCTAAGTGAAATCGTAGCTGGGGCACAAGCCGTTTAAACAGAATTTTAAGGACATCAAATGAGTACTGGTAAGATTGTCAAAGTCATCGGCGCTGTCGTTGACGTTGAGTTTGATCAAGATAGCGTGCCTAGAGTATATGATGCGCTTACCTTAAGTGACAGTGAGCATGCAGCACTTGTATTAGAAGTACAGCAGCAAATTGGTAGCGGTGTCGTACGTTGTATCGCAATGGGTTCATCAGACGGTCTTCGTCGTGGTTTGGAAGTGGTTAATACTAATGCGCCAATTTCTGTGCCTGTAGGTGAAGAAACTCTTGGCCGTATCATGAACGTATTGGGTACCCCTATCGATGAGTGTGGCGATATTGGTGAAAAGAAAAAATATGCGATTCACCGCGCAGCACCGTCATATGAAGATCAATCTAATAGCTCTGAGTTGTTAGAGACTGGCGTTAAGGTTATCGACCTTATTTGCCCATTTGCTAAAGGTGGTAAAGTTGGTCTGTTTGGTGGTGCGGGTGTAGGTAAGACCGTTAACATGATGGAGCTTATCAACAACATCGCTAAAGCACACTCAGGTTTATCGGTATTTACCGGTGTGGGTGAACGTACTCGTGAAGGTAACGACTTCTACTTCGAAATGAAAGAAGCTGGGGTACTTGATAAAGTTGCCATGGTTTACGGTCAGATGAACGAGCCACCGGGTAACCGTCTACGTGTAGCATTAACAGGCTTAACCATTGCGGAAAGTTTCCGTGATGAAGGTCGTGATGTATTGCTGTTCATCGATAACATCTACCGTTATACACTTGCAGGTACCGAAGTATCAGCACTGCTTGGTCGTATGCCATCAGCGGTAGGTTACCAGCCAACATTGGCTGAAGAGATGGGTGTACTACAAGAGCGTATTACCTCAACTAAAACAGGCTCTATTACGTCTATTCAAGCGGTATATGTACCAGCCGATGACTTAACTGATCCATCACCAGCAACGACCTTTGCTCACTTAGATGCAACCGTTGTACTGTCACGTAATATCGCCGCATTGGGTCTATACCCTGCGATTGACCCATTGGATTCAACTTCACGTCAGCTTGATCCATTGGTTGTTGGCCAAGAGCACTATGATGTTGCTCGTGGTGTACAGACGGTACTTCAGCGTTATAAAGAACTGAAAGATATTATTGCTATTTTAGGTATGGATGAATTATCTGAAGAAGATAAATTAACGGTATCTCGTGCACGTAAGATTGAACGTTTCCTAACTCAGCCTTACCACGTAGCAGAAGTATTTACTGGTCAAAAAGGTATTTTCGTTTCTCTTAAAGAGACTATCGCTGGCTTTAAAGGCCTATTAAGCGGTGAGTATGATGATATTCCAGAACAAGCATTCTTGTACTGCGGTAGCATTGAAAATGTACTCGAAAAAGCGAAAACCTTATAAGGCTTGAGGAGGCATTATGGCTATTGGCGTTACCGAGAACACGTTCCAACTCAATATCGTAAGTGCTGAGGGACCCTTGTTCTCTGGTCCAGCTCACGCGCTGGCAGTTTCAGGCTCCGATGGTGAGTTGGGTATTCGCCCTGGTCACTCTCCTTTATTGAGCCGACTAAAACCTGGTGTAGCAAGCTTCGTCACAGATTTAAAGGATCCCGAAGAAATTCTTTATATCTCAGGCGGTATAGTTGAAGTTCAGCCCAACGTAGTAACTGTACTTGCCGACACGGCAATGCATGGGAAGGACATCGATCAAGCCCGCGCTGATGAAGCTCGCCGCGCCGCCGAAGAAAACATCAACAAGCATGCTGATGATGTTAACTTCGCAATGGCGGAAATGGATCTGGCGAAAGCAATGGCACAGTTACGTGCCGTTGAATTAACCCAGAAACAAATGCGCCGTTAAATCAGTTGGAATAATACGCTAACAGCACCTTGTGGCTAAATCACCATAGCGATTAAGGTGCGGTTATTGTCTTATACTTACTGATCCCCGTCTCTATAGGTCTCCAGCCTAATACCAAGGGACAAAATAATAAAGAGACAGGATGTTATTTATTATTGGTGAACGTAAGTTTACCGTCACTATCTAAAGCCCCTGCACTGTACCGAGTGTAGGGGCTTTTTTTATTAATAATAGAATTTAAATATCCAGTTAGGAATAATGGCACAAGCACAAATCGTTAATAGCGCAAATAATAATAATCCGTAGTGGCTAGTTGTTGGTTTTTCAAATAATAAACGTTGTTGTTGAATAAATTGTTGTTGTTGGGCTGTGTTTTCTCCCCAGATATAACTGGTTAAAATACCGAAGAATATAAATGTAAATGTTCCAACAGGGGCAAACCACGGCCATGCAATATCTAAGTATCGAATAATAAAGATAGCTATTATGCTAAATATACTGCCAATGATGACGCCTTTTTCATTAGCATTATTGAAAAAGAGACCTAAAATAAATGACCCTAAACGAATTCCTACAAAAATTGAAGTTAGACTTGCAATTGTTTTAAGTACTGACTCATTTGAAATAGACATTAATGCAGGAATTATAACGAGAGTTGCAGCTCCAAGACTCATTTTTCGAGCGATACTGTCATAATGTATGTCTTGTTTATTTTTGTGAACAAAACGCTTATAAATATCAAATGTTGCCACTGTTGCTATTGAATTATAAGTAGAATCAAGCGTTGACATTGCCGCTGCAGCTAAGGCGGAAATAATCAAACCAATAATTATTGGATTGGTGTGGTTAAATACAAAATCAAGAATAATTTCGTTACTATTTATAAAGGTTTTATTGTGATAAAAAATATTAAGTAATATACCTAATATTGAAAAAAACAAATAAATAAAGAAAGCGCCATAGCCACATAAAAGCATTGATTTTTGTGCTGTTTTTACACATTTAGTTGCTAATGTTCGTTGAATAATTAATTGATTTGCGCCATAGACACTAAGATGTAAAAAGCTGATCGCAATCACGCCTGTCCATAATGTAGTATCAACGCCTAAATCAAAATCAAGATTAATAATATTCAGTTGTTCTTTAGTTAATGAGATACCTGTATTAATTTCAATTAAAAGGCAGGTCATAATTGCAAGGCTACCTATCACTAATATGGCTGACTGTAATAGATCTGTCCAAATAACAGTTGATATACCGCCAGCATAAGTATAGAGCGCAGTAAATAAGCTTATGTAAATAATGGCTTCTGAAATAGATATTGGAACTACTTGGATTACAATTAGAGAGATTGCATAAAGAACAACACCAGCAGAAAGGCACTGTACTAAGATAAAAACTAAAGAATTAATCGTTCTAGCATAAACCCCAAATCGAAATTCTAGATATTCATAGATAGAGGTGAGCCTGAGTTTGTAGAAAACAGGCACAAAAAAGAGAACTGCAAAAAATATCACGATAGGGTAGTTTAAATGCATACTCATCGCTTCCATTCCTGAACTATATACCCAGCCAGGCATGCCAACAAATGTCATTGCACTAATATATGTAGCAAGAATAGAAATACCAGCTGAAAACCACCCAAATTGTTTTCCGCCAGTTGAAAAATCCCCCCCTACGCAATAACGTTTATTTACTAAGTAACTGATTAATAATGTTAATAATATATATATAGCAATGACTGCGAAACTTGAGTACGTAACCATTATTGGGTTTCCTACATTTCTAATATATTTAATCTTTGCGGTGATATTACCTGTAAATAATTTTAATCTTGATTTTTATCATTTTAATTGTGATTTCAATCACGAATGTTACGTTATATCTGCCTAAAAGGTCACATTGTTATTTATGTGTAATATATGTGATCTTACTCTCTAAAATAGTAATAATGGGTACGTATTCATTTTAATGTCGACTTTGATCACGGATCTTTAGCCATAGGTAATATTATTATCTATCTCGAAGTTAAGGCACTTGAAAATTTAATTAATTAATTTCAATGTGTTTAATTAAATAAAAATCATTTATAATTAGAGGTTTATCGGTCATGAATGCCAAAAGACACATGAGCGAAGTTCCGATGATTCAAAGGGTAGCTGCCTATTTTGCAATTCTGGTTGGTTATTTTTTCTATTGTTATAACTTTGTTATTATTGACTACGTACGCCCGTATATTGTTGAAGCCTATGATGGTATTACCCTTTCTGATACAGCGCAATTTTACACTTGGCAATCAATTGGTGCGTTAATCGGTGCATTAAGTTGTGCTTGGGTTGCGAGTAATTTTGGTAAAAAATCAACGTTGATAGTGATTACTGCGCTTAATGGCGGGGCAACAATTATTAATATGCTGTTTACCGATTACGCAATGTGGGCGTTAATGCGTTTCATTATTGGTATGTCTCTTGGTGGTTACTTTACCGTTGCTGTTAGTTTAATGATTGGCTTATTTACGCCAACTGTTCGAGGTAAGTTAACGGCATTTGCTTCTTCTATGTTCTCAGTTGCATTAATGGTAATGGGGGCTTACGCCGCCTTTATTTCAAGTATAGATGCACCATGGCAAAGCCTTATGTGGGTTGGCGGTATTCCACCATTAGCTGCTGCAATTATGATGATATTTGTATTACCAAGTGATAAAAAAGTGATTGCTTATGGTGAAGAAGAAGCTCAAGCATCATCAAATAATGAACCGGTGAAAAAAGGTTCTTGGGGAGAGATGCTAAGTAAACCTTATCGACTAATTACTTTGTCGTGTTTATTACTTGCTGGGCTTAATTTTTACGGTTATCAATTCTTTAGTGGGTTCGTTACTACATATTTAAAAGAAGTTCGTCATTTTGATGGAGCAACAATTGGCGTTATTTTCTCTATCTCAGCTTTTGGATCTTTATTTGGCGCGTGGATTTGGGGAGCTGTTGCCGATAAATATGGACGTAAAGTTAATGCATTTGGTCTTATTCTAGCCGGTATTATGGCATCAGTTTTCTTTGTTGCTCCAAGTAACATGATGATTGGTAGCCTAAATATGTTAGCGATTTTAGGTCTTATTTATAACTTCGGTTTATCGTCATCAGCAGTATGGGGAGGCTATTTCTCAGAGTTATTTCCATCGCATTTACGTAGCTATGGTGCAGCATTATTCCACGGTGGTCGAATTATCGGCATGTGGGCACCAATGGTACTTATCTTTATTCAGGAACGTACGAATTTAGAAACAGCAATGTGGGGATCACCTATTGTTTGGATCATCGCAGGTTTGTTGTGGTTCACACTGCCTGAAACATTAAAAGGTGGCATTTTCTATAAAGAAAAAACACCAAAAGCAGTAACAGCATAAGTTATTACTGTTCATTAATTAAATAGAATTATTTTTAAATTATAAACGATACTGACAAGTGCTTCAGATCGTATTAAATATGGATATTATCATGTCAAAATATCAAGAAACTAAACGTATTGTTCGTGAATACTTTGCTGCAATGGAAAATGCAACGCCAGAAACAGTTGCTGAAGTATTAAAGTCATTCACTTCTGAGGATTACCTATGGCGCGGTGTTTATCCTTTCCGTGAGCAGCAAGGTGCAGAAGCAACTGCAGACGTTTTTTGGGCGCCTCTTATGAAGTCAATGACACGTATGCAACGTCGTCAAGATATCTTCATCGGTGGTACTAATGAAATCAGCGGTGAGCAGTGGGTAATGAGCATGGGTCACTTTATGGGCCTATTTGATGCAGAGTTCTTAGGTCTACGTCCTACGGGTAAGATCATGAACGTTCGTTATGCAGAATTTAACTGTGTTGAAAACGGTAAGATCACGAAAACAGGTTTATTTGTTGATTTGCTAGGCATGATGGATCAAGCTGGTTGTTATCCACTACCACCATCAACGGGTAAGCATTTCGTATACCCCGGTCCTCGTAACCACGATGGTTTATTATTTGATGATGCGCCTGAAGAAGAAGGTATAGCGACACTAGCTCTAGTGAACAAAATGGTTGATGATTTATCGGCTCTTAATGCAAGTGGTGCGATGGGTTGCCCTCCTGAAGTGTTAGAGAAGAGCTGGTCTAAGGATATGATTTGGTACGGTCCATGTGGTATCGGTGCATCTTATACTATTCCTCGTTATCAACAACAGCATCAGTTACCATTCCGTAATAACCTAAAAGATAAGCAATTTAACGGTCATGTTTGTCGTTTTGCTGAAGGTAATTTCTCTTGTTTCTTTGGCTGGCCAAACTTATCAAATACGCCAATTGGTGGTTTCCTAGGTTTACCAGGTGGTGAGATCCGTGCTGACATGCAAGTTGTTGACGTCTATTATCGAGACGGTGATAAATTATCAGAAAACTGGGTATTAATTGACCTGCCATATTGGTTAAAACAACAAGGTCTTGATGTTTTTGAACGTACACAACAAATTATGAATCCAACATTATAATTTTGTTGTAATAAAATAAGAACCCGAGTTCAATAGCTCGGGTTTTTTTATAGTTTTGAGTTAGAAAGTGCCCACTCTCGATTCATAATGAGGTTTATTTGAAAATATAAATTATTATTATGAGCATCGATTATTAGTTAATATTTCTATAAGTGAACAATGAATTCAGTAAAGCAAACTATTACATCAAAAGATGTCGCTAAACTTGCAGGGGTTTCTCAATCAACCGTTTCACGAGTATTTATTGCAGGTAGTGCAGTTTCTGAAAAAACGAAGACAAAAGTTTATGAAGCGGCAAAAGCGTTAAATTATCGACCTAATGCTTTTGCTCGAAGTTTGACTACCAATGAATCTAAACTAATTGGTCTTGTTTTTCCTGATGCTGATTATCCCATTCATATGAAAACGTTACAGTTGATTTCTAGTGAGCTGCAACAGTTAGGTTATTCTGCAGTATTGATCCCTTGGATGGTTGATGACAATGATCAGCATTCAATTCCTAATATTTTTCAATATCGTGTTGATGGTGTTATTGCAGCTTCTGCAACTTTGAATCGTTCATTATATGATGAGTGTGAAAAGTTTAATATTCCTATTGTTCAATATGCACGTGTTGTCGAAGGAACAAAAAGTAGTTACGTGATCAGTGATAATTACAGTGCAGGACAAATGGCGGCTCAATACTTTTATCAATCAGGTGTTAATTCTGCTGCTTATTTGACCGGTAATGTACCGACATTTACGAATGATGAACGAGAGCAAGGTTTTTGTAGTGAATTTAAAGCATTAACCGGTCATCTTCCGATAGTTATTGAAGCTAATTATGATTATTGCCATTCAATTAAGGATATTCGTCAGTTTTTAAAACAAGATAATCGACCTGAAGCGATTTTTTGCGCTACTGATAATTTAGCGATGGCTGTGATGGATGTCGCAAGATTTGAATGTAATTTAACAATCCCTGAAGACTTACAAGTGATTGGATTTGATAATATTCCACAAACAGAATGGCTAAGTTATCAGTTAACAACATTCAAACAAGATTTTAAAAGACTTGCCCAAGAGGCGGTTAAAATTATTGTTGACCAAGTTCAACATGATAATAATAGTTTTATTAAATTAATGATCCCAGCATCACTTGTAGAACGTAAAACAACAAAAATTCGTTGTGTATAGTCGCGCGTGAATAATTATTTTGTTGATGATAAAAATATATCGGCCTATCTATTAATAGAGAGGCCGATTATTAGATTAAAACAACCTCAAACCCAAAGTAGCTTTAATATCCGTTAAGATGGGTTGAGTGTGTTGATTAGCGTGTTTACTGCCAGGCTTTAACATCTCAATTAAGTAGTCTTTAGTGTTTAAATAATCAGCCGAGATGCACTATTGGCTTGATTAAATCTTGTAAGTATTGTTCTAAAATCTTTTTGGTGGTGCCATTTCTTAACCACTTTGGTACATTGCTGTAAATTATTATGAGTAATACTTTATTTCACTAATATCTTCATCAACGTATATGTTCTTGATTTGCCGATAAAGACTGACTTGCTACCGTTATTAAAGCGAGTATAAGTTTCCAGTTTGTTATAACTTATGCAACATGAGTAACTTTATTTCTAACAATAATACCTTTAGAGTATCGGGCTTTATTTCTTTGTAACAAGTTAGCTATGACAAAAAAAACTCTTACGATAATACTTTTTATATGCTCAACATTAACAGCATGTTCTGTTATGAATCAGCAAGAATGCGAAACAGCAAATTGGTCAGCATTGGGGTATGTAGACGGCTCACAGGGCAT
Source organism: Photobacterium andalusiense (assembly GCF_900185625.1). GTDB lineage: Bacteria > Pseudomonadota > Gammaproteobacteria > Enterobacterales > Vibrionaceae > Photobacterium > Photobacterium aquimaris. The sequence goes on along the minus strand of NZ_FYAJ01000003.1, from coordinate 156,106 downwards.
ATCTTCTTCTCAATTTAGTGATCGAAGTTCTGCTTGTTCGGAATACAATATCCGCGCTAATTTTAAAGAATACCAAGCAGGTTATAATCAAGGGTTGGCTATCTACTGCACTGAAAATAATGGTTTTTTTATTGGTTCTAAGGGACGGAGTTATCAAGGAGTTTGCCCACAAAAAACAGTAACTTTATTTTTAAAGGGTTACAGCAAAGGAAAAGAGCTCTTTAGCCTAAGAGAAAGTGTAAACCAAGCAGAACAAGATTTACGCGATGAGAAAAACGAAATAGCCCATAAAAAAGATAAATTAAACGGTCTAAAAAATAGTTTAATTTACGATAAGCTTTCGCCACGAGAACGACGTGAAAAGCTAGATGAAATTGAAGAAATTAATCAGCGACCAAATTTAATTAAAGAAAAGACACAGATCTTAAACAAACTGAAAAGGAAATTGGTTAAATTAGAATCAAAGTTAAAATATTAATCTTCGGTATAACTGCTACTAACTATAATAATCCTCATTAATTAGCTATCAATTAGTGAGGATTATTCTTTAGAGTTAATGCAATAGTTGTTGTGAAGCTGTATTAATATGAATTATTAGAACAACTTTAAACCAAAAGCCTGTTTTACTTCTGCTAATACTTGCTGAGTTTGTTGATTAGCGTGTTCTGTGCCTGACTTTAGTACCTCAATTAAGTAGTCTTGATTGTTTAAATAATCAGCTCGGCGAGCACGTATTGGGGAAATTAAATCTTGTAAGCATTGTTCTAAAATTTTCTTTGTGGTGCCATCACCTAAACCACCTTGGCGATATTGCTGCTTTAATGTATCAATATAAGCACTGTCTGGATGGAAAGCATCAAGATAAGTAAACACTATATTTCCTTCTACACAACCAGGATCTTCGACACGAAGATGATTAGGATCGGTATACATTGATTTCACTGCTTGTGAAATAGTCTTACTGTCAGCACCTAATGTGATGGTATTTCCCATTGATTTTGACATTTTATTTTTACCATCAGTGCTTGGCAGGCGGGCAACTTTACTTAATAGAGGCTGGCATTCTATTAAAATATTCTTACCTGCAATGGTATTTATTTTTCTAACAATTTCATTGGTTTGTTCAAGCATTGGCAGTTGGTCATCACCAACAGGAATTAAACTGGCACGAAATGCGGTGATATCAGCTGCCTGAGAAATAGGGTAGGTTAAAAAACCAGTAGGAATAGAGCGGCCAAACGCTTTTGATTGAATTTCACTTTTAACGGTAGGGTTACGCTCTAAACGTGCAATCGAAACAATATTGGAGTAATACATGGTTAATTCGGCAAGCGCAGGAATAGCAGATTGAAGACAAATAGTGGTCAGTTTGGGATCAATACCAACCGCTAAATAATCAGCGACGACATTAAGAATATTAGTGGCAACTTTATGTGGATTATGACCGTTATCCGTCAGGCCTTGCATATCTGCAACTAGAATATTTTGCTGGAATTGATGCTGTAATTGTACCCGTTGTTGCAGTGAACCCACGTAATGGCCGAGGTGAAGCTGACCTGTGGCACGATCGCCTGTAAGGATAATTGGTTGATGTTGATTTGGTGTAATTGATGATTGAATGTTCATGTGTTTCTCCGAAAAAGTGCTACCGGAGAGTTGGATAGATACGAATAAAAATAGATGTATTCATTAGCAACCTTCCGGCGCAAAATGAAATAGTAAAATTCTACCTAGCGCCGTTCGATGAAGAACGCCACCAAAATAAAAGCGGTGAGGTAGTACTTATAATCGTAATCATGTTATGAACTTATCAAAACATTTTTAATTCAACAAGTGTTTTTAATTAATCTATAAAAATAGACCTAAATCGTAATTAAGAGACTAAAAACCACCCTCGACGTTCTTTTCTATAAATGATGCCCTGAGCTTCTAGTTCTAATAGTGCGTGTTTTACGGTTAGCCGACTAGCATTAAAAATTTCGCTTAATTCACGTTCGGATGGAAGTCGTTTTGATTGTGTAGAAAAGAGACCGCGTTCAATTTGTTGAAGTATCGTTTCACAAATAAGAGAGGGTGAAGGTGATAGTTGTTCGCTCATTATAGCCATTGCTCATTTTTGTAAGTTGCTGATAAATTTATCAGTACAAATAGCATAGCAATGGTATGTCATTATTATGTCATTACTATTTTAGTTAATTGTTTTAATCACTATTTATTACCATCAATATAAATAGAGTTTAGATGGTATTTGAGAATGTCATTATTGAATACAAATATTTCATTTATGGAATATATTTATCAAATTGAAGTTGTGGGTGTTATTTGTTTTGTGAATATCAATATTTATTAAACTACTTTATATATTAAAAACAATGCTTAATGGGTCTTTTATAAAAGACGTGGTAATTTATTTAAATGAACAGCGTTTTAATTCATCGGTTTTTACGATTGATGTAATCATTTTTATTAAATGGCTTTTTTTTGCTTCTCTCTAGATTATGGCCGCATACAATAATTAGAGAATGAAAAATGAAAATTCTACCGTTTGTTTTATGCTCAACCTTATTAAGTACATCTGCTTTTGCTGCAACCACAAATATTATTATTAACACTCCAAATGCTGGCGTTCAAGACCCCGTTGTTAATGGTCATATTGAAAGTGATAATGTTGTGGTTGGTAAAGATTCAACATTTTCTGGGGTTGGTAACTTGATCATAGGCTCTAGTAGTACCGGCCAAGATGAATCTGTTGCTATCGGCAATCATACTTCTGCTGCGAATGAGTCTGTTGCATTAGGTGCCGGATCTATAGCTAAAAATAACAGTATTGCTATTGGTAATCAGTCATATTCAGCCGATGGTCAGGTTTCTATTGGTAATGAGTATCATCAACGCCGTATTGAAAATATGGCCGCAGGTCAAAAAGATACAGATGGTGTTAATGTTAGTCAGTTAACGCCATTAAAAGAGGGTATTGCGACTAACAAAGGTGCTATCGCAACTAACAGCGCAGGTATTGCAACTAACAAAGGTGCTATCGCAACCAACAGCGCAGGTATCGTGACTAACAAAGGTGCTATCGCAACCAACAGCACAGGTATTGCAACTAACAAAGGTGCTATCACAACTAACAGCGCAGGTATTGCGACTAACAAAGGTGCTATCACAACCAACAGCGCAGGTATCGTGACTAACAAAGGTGCTATCGTAACTAACAGCGCAGGTATTGCAACTAACAAAGATGCTATCGCAACTAACAGCGCAGGTATTGCGACCAATAAAGGTGCTATCACAACTAACAGCACAGGTATTGCGACCAATAAAGGTGCTATCACAACTAACAGCGCAGGTATTGCAACTAACAAAGGTGCTATCGCAACCAACAGTACAGGTATCGTGACTAACAAAGGTGCTATCGCAACCAACAGCACAGGTATTGCGACCAATAAAGGTGCTATCACAACCAACAGCGCAGGTATTGCAACTAACAAAGGTGCTATCGTAACTAACAGCGCAGGTATTACAACTAACAAAGGTGCTATCGCAACCAACAGCACAGGTATTGCGACCAATAAAGGTACTATCACAACCAACAGCGCAGGTATTGCGACTAACAAAGGTGCTATCACAACTAACAGCACAGGTATTGCGACCAATAAAGGTGCTATCACAACCAACAGCGCAGGTATTGCGACTAACAAAGGTGCTATCACAACTAACAGCACAGGTATTGCGACTAATAATGTCAATATTTTGACGAATAAAGAGTCTATTACTAATAACCGTGCAGATATTAATAGTAATAGAAATACAATTTCGACTAATACCGCTGCGATTGATCGTAACATCACCAATATTAATAATAATACGACTCATATTCGTTCAAATACAGTAAATGTCCAAAACAATACCTCAGAGATAACGAAAACTAAGCAATTGGCGACGACGAACAAAACTAATATTAGTAAAAACACTGATGGTATTAATACTAACCGAACTAATATCCAACATAACTCTGATCGTATTGATAATATTGATACAAATAATAAGAATTATGTTGACAATAAATTTAATCAGTTAAAAACAGATATTTATCAAGTGAGAAAGCGTGCAGATGCCGGAACTGCTTCTGCGATGGCAATGACTCAAATAGCAGCGCCATTAAATGGTTATAAATATAATATTGGTATCGGTATTGGTTCATATGGCGAACAAGCAGCAACGGCGATTGGTGCTAAGTTTAGAGTCAATCAGAGTACGACTGTTGGTTTAACATCATCTTATGATTCTCAGCATAACTTTGGTACGTCTATTGGTGCTAATTGGTCATTTAACTAATCATTGTTAGTAATTTGATGAAAGGGAATACGCTTTTTTGCTGTCGAGGCTATTAATAATTGCGAGAGATTTTAGCCATAGAGCATGGAGTTTTTGATAAAATTAGTCATGCGATTCAATTAGTAACGACGAGGTTGATATTTTATTACTATTATCAAAGCAAATTATATTTTTTATTAACAATAAAGTGGAAGATTATTGTGCTTGATGGTCTTTTTGTCAGCGATCAAAGTCAGAGGTCACTCTCTAACTGGATTAATTTTCATTGAAAAATAACTAATATTGCTTAAATATTGATTAATAGACCTATAATAAATAGTAATTTATATTTTATTTTTGATCTTTAAATATAAAAAAAACCTAAAATAGCGTATTTCCCTGTAGTGTGTTTTTTATTAGATGTTTATGTAACTTATTGTTTTTAAGTTTTTATTTTGGACTGGTGGTTTTTGTTTTGAATGTTATTTATAGGTGTCATAACGAATAGTAGTTAGTGACGGTTTATTACATTCAGAAAATAAATTTCATCTTTGGTTGTGATATATGTTTATATACTGCCAACTTTAATACTGATATTCGTCTGAATTAAGACAATAAGCATTGTTGATTTTAACATGAATCAAAAAATAGAGATTCAACCGCAAAATACGATCCAGAGTTATATTGATGAGATATCAATAAGTAATCCAGTTGCTAATAAATATTCAATGTCAATGACACGTGTGCAATGGCGAATTTGGTTGTTAGCAACATTTGGAAAGTTTTTTGAGGGTATGATTGTTTTTATGATGGGGTTAACCCTACCATTATTGACCCTACAATTTCATTTAACAGAGCTACAGAAAGGTATAATTAGTTCCTCGATTCTGTTTGGTATTTTAATTGGAGCAAGTGCTCTGGGTGGGCTATCTGATCTTTATGGACGTAAGAAAATGTTCATTATTGAGATGGCTTTACTCTCTATCTGCTTGATAGGCATGGCAACTAGCCAAACCTATTTGAGTATTTTAGTGTTTAACTTTGGCATTGGCTTAGCTTTAGGGTGTGATTACCCTACGGCGCACTTAATGATATCTGAAAGTATTCCGTCTAAGAACCGCGGTAAGCTGGTTTTGGGGGCGTTTGCATTTCAGTCTATTGGTGTTTTACTGGGTATTTTAACCGGTATTTTTGTATTGACGTATGTTAACGACATCAATGCATGGCGAATAATGTATATTATTGCTTTGATTCCATCATTAGCGATTACGATTGCACGTTTCTTTATTCCTGAAAGTGCGCATTGGCTATTGTCTAAAAATCGTAAAGCGGATGCGGAAAAATCATTGAAGCGGTTATTACATCGCTCGCAACAATCGTCGATGCCAATTGAAGAAACGCCGTGTGATGATGTTGAATTATCGTCATGGTTACATGGTTATAAGCGGTTATTTAAAGAAAAATATCGTGCTAAAACTATTTTGGCATCAGTGCCTTGGTTTATTCAAGATCTTGGTACTTATGGTATTGGTATTTTTACACCGGTTATTTTGGCATCGGTACTTGATCCTCATCAGGCAACAGGCGGAGATGCACTTCACAATACAATTGCTAATACGATTTATTTAGCCAAAGGTACTGCAGTTATTGACTGCTTACTTATTGTTGGTGTTATTTGTGCAATTATTTTTTCTGAATCAATTGGCCGTATGAAGCTGCAAATTTATGGCTTTATTGGTTGTGCTGTTGGCTTATTATGTGCAGCTATTTCAGTAAAAATGCATGGTGATTATCAGATGTACCTGCTGTTTTTAGGCTTTATGTTATTTAACTTTATGAATAACCTTGGTCCGAATGCACAAACATATTTGATATCTGGTGAAGTATTCCCGGTAAAAATTCGAGCTAAAGGTGCGGGTTTTGCAGCATCTGTTGCTAAGTTTGGTGCTATTTTAACAGCTTTTTTATTCCCTATTTTGCTACATGAAATAGGTGTGTTCTCACTTTTATTGTGTTTAGTTATGACGTCACTGTTGGGCGCATGGGTAACACATAAGTACCGCTTTGAAACATCAGGAAAAAATATCGAGAATTTGTAAATACGATATTAAGCTTTGAATTATTAAGCACCAGTCAGTTTCTGATTGGTGCTTTTTTAGTTTTTATCGATAGCTGAGAGTTAGTTCGTGATGGTTAAAGAGTAATCAAACTTTATATATTTTTTATATTTGATGTTAGAAAATATACCCTAACTTTATATTGCCCTTGTTAATCTGCCCGCCTCGTTGAATGAAAGAAGGCCTTATGTGTTGCTGTGGTTAAGGGCAAACACATATGTAACAAGTTATGCAAAATCAAAAACAGTCACTATTAGTGCTAACGTGCTTATCTGTTGGGATTGTATATGGTGATATTGGTACTAGCCCATTATATGCCTTTAAAGCGATGTTTAGCGGTTCACATGCATTAGCTATTGATCCTGCCAATGTTTTTGGTGTGTTGTCGCTTGTCTTTTGGACTTTTGTTATTACCGTTTCGATCAAATATTTGGCCGTTGTCACTCGAGCATCAAAACGGGGTGAAGGTGGTGTACTGACGTTAACAGCATTAGCACATGGTGCTGCTCCTGAACGTAGTAAAAAAATCATTATATTTTTAGGTATGTTAGCCGCTGGTTTTTTCTTTGGTGAAGCGATTATCACGCCTGCAATGTCTGTGTTATCTGCGGTTGAGGGGATTACTGTTATTAATCACAATTTACAACCAATGATTATTCCCATTGCAATCACAATTATCTGTGTATTATTTGGTATTCAAAAATATGGTTCAGGCAGTATTGGACGCTTATTTGCACCAGTAATGCTGCTATGGTTCAGTTGTATTGGTGTGTTGGGGCTGATTAGTATTATTGCTAACCCTCAAGTTCTATTGGCGTTAAATCCGCTCTATGGCGTCGAGTTTATTGTTAATCATGGAATAGAAACCCTGTTTACACTTGGAGTGGTGGTACTCGCTGTGACTGGCGTTGAAGCGCTTTATGCTGACATGGGTCACTTTGGTATTAAATCAATTCGTCTAGCGTGGTTTTTAATTGTGATGCCATGCTTAGTGTTAAACTATTTTGGTCAAGGTGCTTTGGTACTGGCTAATGCAAGTACTGCAACAAATCCATTCTTTATGTTAGCACCAGCTATTTTACGATTACCATTAATTATATTAGCGACGTTTGCAACAGTTATTGCTTCTCAAGCTGTGATTTCGGGTATTTATTCACTCACTCGCCAAGCAGTTAACTTGGGCTATTTGCCTCCGATGCGAATTTATCACACTTCGCATCAAGCTCAGGGGCAGATTTACGTCCCCTTGGCTAATTTACTGCTGTTTATTTTAGTTATTACGGTAGTGCTGATATTTGGTAGCTCTGAGCGTTTAGCCGCAGCATACGGTATTGCAGTTACGGCAACGATGTTGATTTCATCGATATTTACACTAGTAGTAGCGCGTCATTTATGGCGTTGGTCACGATTAGTGACATTACAATATGGGCTATTAATGCTTACCTATGATGCTTTGCTATTTACGGCAACGTCATTGAAATTTATGGATGGTGGTTGGCTACCATTAACCATAGGTGCGGTGGTGTTTATATTGATGGTAGTGTGGTATTTAGAGCGGCAACGATTAGGACTACTGCTTAAACAACCGTTATCTGCTGAAGCAATGGTAAGTGAACTTGAGCAAAAGCGGTGGACGCGCGCATCAGGTACAGCCGTGTATTTTTCGCGAAATGAAGCACAAGTACCAGCGTCATTAATCAATAACCTCAAATACAATGAAATTCTGCACCAGCGAAATGTACTGTTAACGTTTAAATACCCCAACCAACCACGGGTACATCCATTAAAGCGTATGGAGGTGACCCAGCTATCTGCAACCTTCTGGCAAATGATCGTTTATGTTGGTTATCAAGAGTCACCAGATATTGAACAAATCTACACGGTTTCGAGAAGTAATGGTTTTGTTTTACACCCAACAGATACCTTGTTTTTTATGTCATCAGAACGAATAAAAGTTAAACCAAGTTCTTGGTGGCATGATGTAAAAGCGCGGTTATTTATTTTATTAAGTCGTAACGCGCTGCGAACATCAGAGCGACTGCATGTGCCGCAAGATAGACTGATTGAAATTGGGGTCCATGTGGAAATATGACCAGTTAATTTTACGAACAACACTTATTGTCATCAATAATGGTGAGTGTTGGTGTTAGTTTAATGGTGTTGAATTGAAACAGTAGAAATGAGAAATGAATGAATAACCCGTTATCGTGGTTCGATGTAACCAAAACCAGTATTTTATTATTGTTATATATATTAGTGACATACCTCGGGGTTGCCTTTCGGGATGTTATCATTGAAACAGATACTGCAATGCTATTGTTACTGCTGAATATTGTAAGTGGTGTGTTGTTACGCAAACGGGTAGCGTATGTGATCACTGCAGTAAGTATTGTTGCCTTTCATTTCTTTGTTTTACCTGAGCATAATTCGTTTCGGTTTCAGAATTATCAACATATCATTACTTTTTCGGTGATGGCGTTTAGTGGTGTATTTGCGGTCAGATTAACCCAATCACAACAGCAAAAAATTGAAGAAAATCAGATTCTACGCACAGAGCTAAATAGTAATTATGATTTAGCATCAGTATTGGCGGCATTAAATGAAAGTCATGCCATTGCTGATGCATTAATTATTCATCTTGAACAGCATTTTAAAATGCGAGTACAAGTGTGGCTATTTTCTCCTCAGCTACATTGTCTTGCGACGCATCAGAAGTTGTCTAAAGCGACCTATCAACCGTTAATTGAACGTTTCAGTAGACGACAGCAACAACATATTGAATATCTCTCGCCATCGTTGAGCTTACATCCGTTATATGGGCAGTCTGGTATGTTTGGGGTATTACTGATTGATGCGTTATCAGAGCGGGTATTTAATCCTATTTTGAGTACGTTAATTAGCTTGTCGTTAGCAAGATCTGAAGCAAATACAGCATTAACGGCAGCTAAAGAAGCCAATCAATTGGAGCAAATGCGCAATACATTATTAGCAGCAGTCTCACATGATTTAAAAACACCATTAGGATCGATCATTGGATCTGCCACTACATTGAGTGATACTAGTCTTCATTTGCCACAACAAACGCAACAAGAATTATTACAGTCGATTGCCGAAGAAGGTTACAGTTTAAATCGTAGTTTAACTAAGCTGCTTGATATCAGTCGTTATAGCATTAAGACTTTGGTTCCTAAGTGTGATTGGGTTGAACCTGAAGAGGTGATTGGTAGTGCGATCAAACGCGTCGAACAAGTAATAAAATCGCACTCGATTCAGTTATGTGGTGACACCATATTAGTGTCATTAGATTACACTCTAATTGAACAAATTATTGCTAATCTTATTGAAAATGCTGCTAAATATAGTCCAGTTTGTAGTGTGATTGATATCCAAACTAATTATCGACGCGGTCATTTTATTATTGAAATTGCAGATCGTGGTTGCGGGGTTGCGCCAGAAGAACGACTACGTATTTTTGAGCGTTTCTATCGTTCAGAGCAAGTGAAAGTAAAAGGAACGGGGTTAGGTTTAGCTATTTGTCAATTAATTGTTGCTGCACATAATGGTGAGATAAGTGTGATATCACGTGCTGGCGGTGGTAGTGTATTTGTAGTGAAAATTCCTTGTGAAAAGTACGAGCTAACGGATATTTATGAATAATGATAGTAAGATTTTAATTATTGAAGATGAAGCACCTATCCGTCGCTTTCTTGATATTTTAACCACGGGACATGGTTATCAGGTTAAAACGGTTGAGACTGCACAAGACGGTCTTAAACAAATCATCACATGGAATCCACATTTAATATTATTAGATCTTGGATTGCCTGATACAGATGGTCTTGATTTTACTAAAGAGCTACGTACGTGGACTGAAACACCGATCATTGTTATCTCTGCTCGTGATAAAGAAGCGGATAAAGTACTTGCGCTTGATGCTGGCGCAAATGATTATTTAACCAAGCCTTTTGGTAGTGAAGAGTTGTTAGCAAGAATTCGAGTGGCATTACGGCTTAATGTTACCATGAACTCAGCTGAGAGCAGCCAGTATCAGTTTGGAGAGGTAATATTAGACTTAGCAATGCAAACTGTCACCAATGCAGGTGAAGTAGTTAAGTTAACCCCAAAAGAATACAAAATTTTTACTTACCTAGCTAAAAATATGGGTAAGGTGCTGACGCATAAGCAGATATTAAAAGAAGTTTGGGGTGGAAATTATACCGAACATGCTCACTACGTGCGGATTCATATTGCACAACTACGCCATAAAATAGAACGTTCTCCTGCCCAGCCACAATATATTATTACTGAAAATGGAGTGGGATATCGGTTAATTAGTGATGATTAAATCATAACTAGATGAATGAGTATCGTTTATAAAAAATTTATATTTACCATGGTAATTCTTACATAAACATTAGATTAAAATTTATACCATCAACTGAGTTGGACTCATTGAGGGTATAAATATGTTTATTGAAGTAAAACTTGGTCTCGCAGTTATTTTTTTCATATGGATGCTAACGCGTAGCCTTTACAAAAAAGCAACCTGGTTACAATTAACCATCGTCGGTTTACAGATCTTTTCAGTGCTTCTTTTAATTGAATTATCAATTACCCACTATTTTCCTGAATTTCTGGAAGCGAAATGGTTTATTGGGGTGTTTTTTGCTGCGGTATTTATCATTGCCGCTGCTAAAGAACGTTATTTGTCTAACAATGAACAACAAGAGATTAATTAAAAATGGGTGAAATTAGCATCGGTAAGCTACTTATTGTTGCCGTTATTTTTGTTTTATTATTTGGTACCAAAAAACTTCGAACATTAGGTAGTGATCTTGGTTATGCACTGCGTGGTTTTCAACATGCAGTCAAAGATGAACCCCAATCAAACACTGAAGCCGCTGCAAAATCGACAGATAATCAATAATCAGCCTCTTAGTATTATGGTAGTTGTGAGTTACATACTGGTGATGTAACTCACACGCCTTCTTGACCTTCCCCTTTGTGTAAGCTTTATGATAATTACTTTATTGATATGCTGATAAAGAGAGTCAAATATGAGTTGCTGTAATAAAGCCCCTAAAGGTGGCGCAAGTTTAGGGTTATTATTAAAGTTAATTGGTGGCATTTTTGTGGTGTTATTAATTGCTTCTTATTGGCAGTGAGACACTATTATGAAACCACCAGTAATTATTGAACCTCATCAGCGTCGTTGCTGTGTTGATGGTTCGACAACAGCACTAGCGTCAATGCTCATTACATTAAATGCCAACCAATATATTATGTCTGCCACAATAAAAACAGCGCATATATTACGAGTTAAATATGATTTTAGATATATTGAATTTCAGCAAATATTAGCCATTATTACAGCTACAGGTGTTAACTATAAAAATGGTTTTTTTCAGCGTTTAAAATACCAACTTTATGGTGATGCTGATCTACAAGCACGAGATAATCTTAATATTACGCCATTTTGCTGCGATAAAGTGGCAATTAGACGAGAAAACTTATAACTTTTAGGTGTTCTTTGATGAGGAATTATCAGTCTTTTCTGTATAGCGAATAAACCGTTGGTGTTTTTTTAACCAGATATAATTAACAATGCGACTGTTCACATTTTTGTGCTGCGGTTAGGTATACACTCTAGTTCACATGGTGGCTTTATCATGATGAACAACAATGTTACTCGTTGTTAGTGATAATAAAGTTACTGGCTATTGTTGTTATACACGGAGACTGAATATGACTATCGGTAAGTACCTCAGATGGAAAGATGCGCAAGGGAAAGTGTTTCGTCCAGTGTCGTTAACCGGCACCGAGTTACTCAATGATCGCACTTTAAATAAAAGTACGGCGTTTACTCAAGAAGAGCGTGAAGCTTTTCAACTAACAGGGTTATTACCGCCACGAGTACAGACGTTTGATGATCAGCTTAACCGAGTTTATGACGGCTTTCGTAGTGCATCAACAGATATTGAGAAATACCTGTTCTTACGTTCATTGCAAGATCGTAATGAAACCCTGTTTTATGCGTTGTTATCACGCCATGTAGAAGAAATGACGCCGATTATTTATACCCCAACTGTCGGTAAAGCATGTCAAGAATTTAGCCATCGTTATCAAAAAGCCCGTGGATTATATATTACTGAAGAAAATATTAATGCCATGGGTGAGATGTCACGTCATTTTATGGGTAAAGACATCAAAATTATTGTTGTAACTGATAGCCAAGGCATTTTAGGTATTGGCGATCAAGGTGTTGGCGGCATGGGTATTCCAATTGGTAAGTTATCACTCTATACGTTAGGTGCTGGAATCCACCCCGCTCATTGTTTACCGATTGTGTTAGATGTCGGGACTGATAACCAAGAGTTACTTGATGATCCGATGTATTTAGGCATTTCACGTAAACGACTACGTGGCGATGCTTATAAGCGCTTTATTAAGTCTTTTGTTAAACAAGTCAAACGTCATTTTCCAAAAGCAGTCTTGCAATGGGAAGATTTCAGTAAAGCTAATGCGTTTAATAATCTGAGTGATTACGAAGACAGTTTGCCGTCGTTTAATGATGATATTCAAGGTACGGGCTCGGTTGTATTAGCGGGTATTTTAGGAGCATGTAAGATCAAGCAAGAGCGCTTAGTTGATCAAACCTATGTTATTTATGGTGCTGGCGCTGGTGGAGTAGGTGTTGCTGATCAAATCTATGCAGGATTACTTAAAGAAGGTTGTACCCATCATTCTGCACGGGCAAAAATTTTCATTCTTGATTCTCAAGGGGTAGTGTTTGATGATCGTGATGGTTTAGAAGATTATAAACGTCGCTATGCTAAACCCCGTTCAATTTCAGCAGGTTGGCATGCTGCTGAATTAGGAAAAATAAGCTTAACTGAGTTAATCAATAATCACCCTGTGACGGTATTACTGGGGGCGAGTGGTATTGGTGGCTCGTTCACAAGCGAACATATTCAAAAGATGATGGAATATACACCAAGGCCAATTATCTTCCCGTTATCAAATCCCACCGCTAATTGTGAAGCCATTCCTGAAGCGATTTATCATTGGAGTGATGGTCAAGCAATTGTAGCAACAGGTAGTCCATTCTCTGATGTTGAGTACAATGGTCATCAATACCGTATTGGACAGGGTAATAATGTGTTTATTTTCCCAGGGGTTGGATTGGCATCGATTGTGTCGCAAACGGAAAAAATCACTCAAGATATGTTTACAACCGCTTCTTATGCACTTGCTGAGTGTGTCAGTGATGAAGATATAGCGATGGGTTGTATTTATCCTAGAATCAGTGAGTTGAAGACTGTTTCGATCCATGTTGCGCATACTATTTTAACCCAAATGCAAGCGACGGATGCGTGTGGCTATTTACGTAATAAAGATCTGAAACAAGTATTAGCCGAGCATATGTGGGAGCCGGTATACCTTCCTTATCGACGAGTATAAACTCACAAAATTATAATGATTTTTAAAGCCATATTTTAATCAAATATGGCTTTTTTGCTTTTTTCTATTTTATTTTGCCACTCGATATCGAAACGTTTCGCTGGTAAAAATGTGAGCAAAACAACCTTTTTAAGCCTGTTCTTAGGCTTGAAAGCGATCATTCTCACAGCTTATATATTTCACTATGGTGAATTTTTTGCAGCGGTTTATTATTTACATCGAAACGTTTCGATAGCGTTTCCTGTCAATTATAAACATTAATTCCAAGACAGATAAATGAGTCATATAACGTGTAACGAGAAGGTCAATTAAATGAAAAAAAGCACTCTAATTAATGCAGAACTTTCGTACCTTGTGGCAACGCTAGGACATACCGATGAAATCACTATTTGTGATGCAGGCTTGCCAATACCTCAACATGTACAACGTATCGATCTGGCATTAACCCATGGCGTACCGAGTTTTCTTGATACCGTGAAAGTTATTTTATCTGAATCACAGATTGAAGCGGTGTTGATGGCAACGGAATTTGCAAAAGTCAGCCCTAAGCACCACCAAGCATTACTCGCTGTGCTTGACCAAGAATGTTTAACAACGGGTAAATCAATTCAAATTGGTTATTTATCCCATGAAGAATTTAAACAACGTACTGCGCAAAGCCGTGCAGTGGTAAGAACCGGTGAATATACGCCGTATGCCAATATTATTTTCCAAACAGGTGTGGTGTTTTAAAGCATAAATCGAACATCTGGTTCGTTAGTCTATATCGAGTGTTGCTCTATATAGATAAGGTCTACCTAAATATAAACAAATATCGCCTGCGCTAGGTAGCGTGGTGATTTTATGGAAGATATATTATGTTTATTAAGAATAATACAATTCAACATGCGGATGGTTTTTTAAATAAAACGCCAATATTCCAATTTTTATTATTATCGTCAGTGTTTGCCCTTTGGTCTGCGGCTGCAGCGCTAAATGATGTATTGATTACCCAATTTAAATCCATTTTTGAACTGTCTAATTTTGCTTCAGCGTTGGTACAATCGGCATTTTATGGCGCTTATTTTTTAGTCGCAATCCCTGCATCGATGGTTGTTAAAAAATCCTCTTATAAATTGGCAATACTACTCGGTTTAGCGTTATATATTTTAGGTTGTTTAATGTTCTTTCCAGCATCCCATGCTGGCACCTATACCATGTTCCTAGCTGCAATTTTTTGTATTGCGATTGGATTGTCGTTCCTTGAAACCTCATGTAATACTTATTCTGCGATGATTGGTGAGCCTGAGCGTTCGACACTACGATTAAACATTTCTCATACCATTAACGCGATGGGCTACATCATTGGTTTGTTACTTGGTAAACATCTTATTTTCCAAGAAGGTGTTGATGTTGGTCATATGATGGCGACCTTGACGGGCCCTGAACTTGCCGCTTTTAAAGAGCAAGTATTACAACAAACATTAGAACCTTATAAGTGGTTAGTGGGTGTGATTGCGACGATTGCAATTTTAATTGCAGTGACTGAATACCCTAATTGTAAAGCGACGACAGATAGTAAAGATAATCAGCCTTCGTTTGGTGAAACACTGACTTATTTAATGGGTAATAAGCGTTTCTTTAAAGGTATTATAACCCAGTTTGCTTATGTTGGTATGCAAGTAGCGGTATGGTCATTTACGATTCGTCTAGCGTTAGAGTTAGATCATAATATGGTTGAGCATGATGCGGCTAACTACTTATTGTATGCCTTCATCATGTACTTCTTAGGTAAGCTATTCGCGAACTACTTATTTACCAAAACCTCACAAGAAAATGTATTAATGGGCTACTCAGCCGTCGGTTTTGCTTGCTTGATGTACGTAACTTTTGTGCCTAACTTCAGTGCCGTTTGGGTTGCTGTAGGAACATCTGCGTTATTTGCACCTTGCTGGGCAACGATTTTTGCCTCAACGCTACAGTCTGTTGATACCCGTTACACAGAGACTGCAGGTGGTTTTGTGGTGATGTCTATTATTGGTGGTGCGGCTATTCCGGTGATTCAAGGTTTACTGGCCGATAATATTGGGCTTCAGTCTTCATTCATTGTCAGTGCGCTGTGTTTCGCGGTGGTATTTGTTTACTTCATGAATGAAAAGCAATACAAGCAACGATTTAATTTTGTGACTGCTAAGGCGTAATGTTCAACTGTGACCACTCAATGATGGGTGGTCAATTTTGTGAGGAATAAAAGATGTTTACCTTACCGTTATCTAAAGAAAACTTTACCAAGCAAAGAACGTTGATCGCTCAATCTGAACATTTTGAAATTCATAGCTTCCTGTATAACTCAGGTGTGCATGCAGTTGAAATTAAAAATACCAAAGGCCATTTAGTAGTACTGCCTTTTATGGGACAGATGATTTGGGATGCACAGTTTTTGAATACCGACTTGTGCATGAAGAACATGTTCTCTGAACCTAAATTCGCTAAAACAATTGTCGAAACTTATGGCTGCTTTGCTTTTCACGCTGGCATGATCCGCATGGGTTGCCCATCCCCACAAGATGATCATGCATTACATGGGGAAATGCCTTGTGCCACCATGGATAGTGCGTGGTTAGAAATTAATGATGACAGTGTTGTTATCAAAGGCAGTTATGAATATGTAATGGGGTTTGGTGATCATTATTTAGCGACACCTTCTGTACAGTTGAATAAAGATGCCAGTGTGTTTGATATTCAAATGGTGGTGAAAAACCTTGCCAGTGTAAATATGCCGTTGCAGTATATGTGTCATATTAATGCGACCTATGTTGAAAACGCCGTGATGACACAAAATATACCTGATGCAGCATTAATGTTACGTGAAACAGTGCCTGCCCATGTACAACCGACACCGCAATGGTTGGCATACAACGACAGTTTAAAAACATCAGCACCTATTTCAATGTTAGATAAGCCTGACATGCATGATCCCGAGATTGTGTATTTCATGGATGATATTGCACGTTATGCTGATCGAGCCGTGTTTAGAATGCAACTCAGTGACGATAAATTTATGCAGACTGAGTTTGATACCCATGAATTTAATTGTGCTACGCGGTGGTTATTATGTAATGGCGATCAACAAGTCGCGGCATTTGCATTACCAGCAACTTGTCGACCTGAGGGCTTTTTAGCAGCTAAAGAGTGTGGCAGCTTGTTATATCTTCAACCACATGAAGAACGTTGTTTTACTGTGCGTACTGGTATTTGTCCGGTTGTATAACTGATTGCTGATTATAAAAAATCACAAGCATCTATTTTTGTTATCTTGTATTAGAAAAGCTCACGAAGAGCCAAGGAAAATTCTATGAATAAGTTAGTGGTATTAGGTAGTGTTAACGCTGACCATGTTCTGCAAGTCCCTTCTTTTCCACGTCCTGGTGAGACACTTCATGGTCGTAATTACCAAGTTATTCCTGGCGGAAAAGGCGCTAACCAAGCGGTGGCTGCGGCACGTTTACATGCTGACATTGGCTTTATTGCTTGTGTAGGAGATGATGCGTTTGGCATCAATATTCGTGAAAATTTTAAAATCGACGGTATTGATATCACAGCTGTGAAAATGCAACCAAACTGTCCAACTGGTATTGCAATGATTCAAGTATCAGACAGTGGTGAAAATAGTATTTGCCTGTCTGCAGAAGCGAACGCTAAGCTAACCGCAACGGCAATTGCGCCTGATTTAGAGCGTATTCGTCAAGCTGATTATTTATTGATGCAATTAGAAACCCCGCTATGTGGAATTGAAAAAGCTGCCCAAGTAGCAAAGGCTGCCAATACGGTAGTAATTCTAAACCCAGCACCAGCGCGCGCTTTATCTGATGAACTATTAGCGTGTGTGAATATTATCACGCCCAATGAAACCGAAGCTGAAGTGTTAACAGGGATCACAGTGACAGATGCTGATAGTGCTCAATGCGCGGCTAATGTTTTGCATGCAAAAGGCATTAAAACCGTGATGATCACCCTTGGCGCCAAAGGTGTATGGGTAAGTCAGAATGGTAATGGTGATATTATTGCAGGATTTCGTGTTGAAGCGACCGATACAACTGCCGCAGGTGATACCTTTAATGGCGCATTCGTGACTGGTTTGTTAGAAGGTTTACCTTTAGAATCAGCAATTAAATTTGCTCATGCTGCCGCTGCTATTTCGGTTACTCGCTTTGGTGCGCAAACTTCGATTCCAACTCGTGATGAGGTTGATGATTTTCTGGCTCAGCAATCATAGTGTAAGCAAGCACTTAACAAAGGAAAAATAACATGGCAACGATGAAAGATATCGCAAAATTAGCTGGGGTTTCTACATCCACTGTCAGCCATGTTATTAACAACACTCGCTTTGTCAGTGATGAAATATCAGCGCGCGTCAATAATGCAGCTAAAGAGCTTCATTACAGCGGACCATCTGTATTGGCGCGTAGTTTTAAAGTTAATCGCACCAAAACCTTGGGCATGTTAGTGACAACATCAACCAATCCTTTTTTTGGTGAAGTAGTAAAAGGTGTTGAGCGTAGCTGTTATCAACAGGGGTATAGCCTTATTTTGTGTAATACCGAAGGTGATCACCAACGGATGCGAGAATCAATTAATACCCTATTGCAAAAGCGTGTTGATGGCTTAATTTTGATGTGTTCGTCATTAGAAGGTGAGCAGATCGATGTGTTTGAGCACTACCCCGATATTCCCGTTGTGGTGATGGATTGGGGATCAATGCTATTTACTAGCGATAAGATTCAAGATAATTCGCTGCGGGGTGGCTATATGGCAACCCAATATTTAATCGCTGCTGGCCATACTGATATTGGTTGTATTACTGGGCCTTTGATTCGTTACCAAGCGCAAATGCGTTATGAAGGCTATAAACGGGCGATGAATGAAGCGAAATTAAGCTTTTATTCAAGCTGGATAGTTGAATCTGATTTTGAATGTGAAGGTGGCTATACTGCCTTTATGGAAATGTATCAGCAGGGGCGTTTACCGAGTGCTATTTTTGTGGCCAATGACATGATGGCAATGGGGGTTATCAATGCGGCAAATGAATGTGGTATTGATATTCCCAATGATTTATCCCTGATTGGTTATGACGATATTCATATTGCAAAATTTATGTCACCGGCATTGACTACCATTCATCAGCCAAAGTATCGCTTAGGACAGGCTGCAGTAGAAACCTTACTTAAACGGTTAGATAACCCAACCTGTGATGCCCAAACAATTCAACTTGAGCCAACCTTAGTTATTCGTAGTAGTGTAAAGATTATCACGCATAGCCATTAATCTGTCGTATAACCCAATATTGAATAACATAATGTTTTACTAAGATGATAAGTTTCCCCGCTTATCATCTTTTTTTTGCTTAAATAGTATCAACTAACATCAATAGATTATAATTTAGATATCGGTATATTACTGATGACACTGATGTTCTTAATGTCATGACTCAATAAATAACGTTGTGAAAGGAGATCAGGCAATTGAAACGTAAAATAGATGACTCATTAGCAGTGTGGCTCGATGGATTTAATCTGCAATTGGCAGCATTAAAGGCAGCAGGCGTTCCATTGAGTGCAACACGTGCGCGGCAAGGATTAGCCACTATTACCCAGTCATTGGTTACTGATATCCCTCCTATAGCAATGATTATTGATGATGCTATTGAGCATGTGCCAATCAGGGTCTATCACCCGCAACCTCAACAACCATTGCCTATTTTGGTGTATTTACATGGTGGTGGGCATGTTGCGGGGAGTCTCGATGTTTATGATCCTATCTGCCGTAAATTAGCGTTAGCCAGTCAGTATATTATTGTTGCGGTTGATTATCGCTTAGCGCCTGAATATCCTTATCCTGCCGCAGTCGATGATGCTTATTTATGTTTGCAGCATTTACTATCAACATTGGATCGGATTGGTATTGGTTATATATCACGGATTACGATTGGCGGTGATTCTGCTGGTGGTGCACTCGCAGCGACAATGTGTGCATTAACACAAGATGATGATACGGTGAAAATTAGTAAACAAGTGCTTATTTATCCCAGTCTTGATTACACCTTATCGTTGCCTTCGACGGTGATTAATAGCCATAATTATTTTCTACAGACAAATAAAATTCGATGGTATTTTGAGCAATATTTTCAATACCAGCACGATCAATATAAAGCCTCACCATTATGGCTGCCAATACGTGCGACATTCCCTGAAACATTAGTGATCACGACTGAGTTTTGTCCACTACGGGATGAAGGGGTTTATTATTATCTCAAATTACGTCAGCAAGGTATTCGTGCCCAGCACTACCATGTTCCTGATATGGTGCATGCGTTTTTAAATCTAGAGAATATCGTGCCGCAGCATTGTCAGCAGACATATGAAAAAATAGGGGAATTTTTGTTTGAGGATCAGCGAATAAGATAAGTGAAGCCGTAAGCAATAATATTCAATATTACTTACGACTCAATGATGGTGGAGTACTTTTTTCATTATTCAAACATTGACTCTAGTAATGAATATAAGCCACGCAGTAAATCCATATAACACCTTCCATAGTGAGCTATCTTGTTGGTATACATTGTCATTTGTTCTAAATCCAGAATAGTGAGATTACACATTAAGTCAATGGCAGTTGAATGAAAAAAGTGTATATTGTGAATATTGATCACGATTTGTTATCAAATGGTAGTAAATGGTGTTTTTCAATATGTTTTGAGTTGTATTAATCACAACATCGACCGACATGAGGATTATGGATGATAACTCGTTTTAAGCATTTAGCTGCAGCATTTGAACCTTTTATGTTACTGATGGGGGTCGTAGGTCCATTAGCAACATTGCCACAGTTATATAAATTATTTTTTTCTCATAGTGAACATGCTTTAGGATTATCGTTAACCACATGGGTGCTCTATGCGCTGTTAGCTGCATTATGGGCTGTATATGGTTTCGTTCATAAAAATCCACCTATTTGGGTTGGTAACAGTCTTGGATTTTTAATGGATATGGCAATGGTAGTAGGCATTTTTTGGCATACAGGCGGTACGTTTTAACGTTATGTATGGTTGCTGTATGTAACTAGTTCAACAATGGTCATTGTTTTCACTTTTACAAATATTCAACTTTCAGTTGTGATGTTGTGGCTAAAAGTAAAATAATGACCATTTTTTAATCGAAAAATAGTGACGGCAGTGCTTTTCCGCTTTCATTTTATCCTTTAACGTAATTAAACGAAAATTAATAACGGAAGGATAAAGGAATAATGAAACATGCTAATTTAGCGGTATCTATTGCCGTAGCGTTATCAACATTGATCGTACCTACCTCTGTATTTGCTCAACCTAACGCTACCTCGATAGTTAATTATCATCAATCGCAGCCTTTAGTGGAGTATCAAGCATTACGCCAACGTTGGGCGGCGAGCTTTCTTGGTGATGTTACTATTCCCTTTGATGAAACCTTAAAACAAACCGTTATTACAACCAATAATGCCGCAGATAGATATTGGTCATCGATGTTAACTGATCCTACTCGCACCAGTTTGTGGAGTGATGTGGTATTAGATGCGCAAACGGATGCCGGTAAAAAAGTATTAGGGGCAAATATACGTACTTCTTATCAACGCTTATTTGACATGGCAAAAGCTTACCATTTGCGTGATGGGCAGTTACAGAATAATGCTGAATTACTGAGTGCCATTATTGATGGCATGGCATTTCTAAATCAACATTATTATAAAGTTGGCGCGAAAGAATGGGGCAACTGGTGGCATTGGGAACTGGGTACACCAAAAGATATTCATAATATTTTAGTGTTGTTATATGACCAATTACCGCCGCAATTAATTACCGCTCACACGCAAGCAACTCGTTATTTCACGCCAGAAGCCACCCATTTAGGTGCAGGGCCTGGTGCTGATGTGTCAAGTAATCCTCATTACCGTTTATCGACGGGAGGTAATCGCACAGATAATACTCAAGTGGTTATTCTGCGTGGTATTCTGGATAACAATAGCGCTGAAATAGAAGCTGCTATCGGCGCTTTATCGCCTGTTTTAGCAGAAGTGACAACCAGTGATGGCTTTTATAGTGATGGTAGTTTTTTACAGCATTATGATATTGCCTATAACGGCACTTACGGCAATGTATTACTCAGTGGTCTCGGCGCACAATTAGATTTAGTTGCTGGATCGCCTTGGCAAGCAACCGATCCTGTACTTAAAAATATTTATCCGATTATTTTTAAAAGTTACGCGCCATTATTAGAGCGCGGTAGCATGATGGAATTTGTCAATGGACGTGCAATATCTCGACCAAAAGAACAAGGCCATCATGTGGGCCATTTAGTCATAGCATCACTATTGCATTATATTGATGGTGCTGAGCCTCAGGTTAAAGCACAGTTGCAAAATCTTATTAAAACTCAAATTACTCAAGACACATCTTTCGACTTTTTCACCTCGATTAAGCATGTCGGCAATTATCAAAAGGCTAAAGTCTTAGTTGCAGATCCTGAGGTAAATGGTGAACAACTGCAAGGATTCTTTAATTACCCAGCGATGGATCGGGCGGTTTATCGTGGTGATGACTGGAGCTTCAGTTTAGCCATGCACTCTAGTCGCTTAGGTAATTTTGAGTGTATGAATAATGAAAATAAACAAGGGTGGTTCACCGGTGATGGCATGGGTTACCTCTATAATGGTCAACTTGATCATTATCACAATTATTGGCCAGCAGTAAACCGTTACCGCCTTGAAGGAACAACGGTTGATAACCAAGTAATGGCTGATTGTGATGGTCAGCGCAATCAAATTAAAGGGGGGCGTCAAACACAAATGGATTGGGTTGGCTCGCTACGTTTTGATGATATTGGTGCTGCGGGAATGATGTTTAGTAATTGGAATAATACCTTAACGGCTAACAAATCATGGTTTATGTTTGAAGATGAAATTGTGATGCTTGGTTCAAATATCAATTCGACGACGCACGCAGATATAACCACCACTGTGATGAACCGAAAATTAGCTGATGTCGGTAACAATAAGCTGTTTGTTAATGGTAAACGCTGGCAACCACAATTAAGCCATACTATGAAGTTACGCACATTAACTCTGACTAATAGCAAGCTTGATGACAGTGATATTAGCTATGTATTTCTAAAACCAACAACCGCCACCGTTGAGCAGCAGATACAAACGGGAGATTGGAGTGATATTGGTGTACATAGTGGACAAGTTAGCGCCAATTTTGTTACTGCAACTATCGCACAAACGGCTGAAAATGATCACTATGCCTATGTATTAATGCCTAATGCGGATAAAGAAGATGTACAAGATTTTATTGATGAGATGCCGATTAAAGTACGCCGTAACGATAATTTAGCCCATATTGTCACCCATAAAGATCAAGCTATAACTGCTGCTAATATATGGACAGATCAAGGTGTCAAAGTCACTAACCAGCTTAGTGCATTTTCAAAAATGGCGCTGATGGTTGAAAAAGATGATCGTGAGTTAAAGTTTGCGGTGAGTGATCCGTTACAAACACAGACAATGTTACATATCAGGCTGCATAAGCCAGTTGAGATTGAAACTGATATTGAGCAACGGTTGCAGCTTGATGGTCAGGGAAATCTGATGATTAATGTCAATGGGTTAGTTGGCCAAAGTTATGCCTTTACGCTAAAAAGAGTCGCTGCGGATTAATTATTGAGTCACTGATATAGCCGTCACTAAATAGATAATACGATTTCTATTGGTGACGGCTTTTTTCATTTGGTATTTTTTGAATAAAAAAAACTTACGTTAGCTTTCATTTTATTTTGTTTGTGATCTTAGCCGCTTTAATCTTTCGTTTTCTTTCGTATGATGCCTTATCAGTATTTCGAAAGTATTTAAAAAGGTTAACTATGGCGCAGTCCTCATCTCTGTCTCAACAAGCTCGTTTTCATATGATGGCTAAGCCAACCAGTTATCGTTGTAATTTAAAATGTGATTATTGTTTCTATTTAGAAAAAGAAACCGTTGTTGGTAATACCAGTGCTAACCGTTGTAACTCGACTGCAAATACCGCGACTTTAAGTACTACTGTGGCGAGTAGTGATCAAATGTCAGATGCGACCCTAAAGCGTTATGTTCGTCATTATATTGCCAGTCAAAATAGTAACGATATCGACTTTTCATGGCAGGGTGGAGAGCCGACGCTTGCGGGATTAGATTTTTATCGTAGCGTGGTTAAATACCAAGCCCAATATGGCGCAGGGAAAAACATAACCAATAGTTTCCAAACTAATGCGATTGCTATCAATCGTCAGTGGGCGCAATTTTTTGCAGAGCATAAGTTTTTAATCGGTGTCTCAGTTGATGGTACGCCAGATGTTCACGATAAATATCGTATATCTGTTAATGGTAAACCGACTTTTGAACGGGTTAAAAAAGCGATTGAATTACTTTTAAAATATCAGGTTGAATTTAATATTCTAACGGTTATTAATGATCAAAATTGGAACAAAGGCCGTGAAACCTACCGCTTTTTAACGTCATTAGGCGCCCGCCACTTACAGTTTATTCCTATTGTTGAAGTTCAACCTCAATATCAAGCCAATAGTAGTGGTCATTATTCACCGCAAAAAGACGCACCATTAACTCATTTTTCTGTGCCTGCTGATGGTTATGGTCAGTTTATGAGTGAGGTGTTTGATGAGTGGTTACAGCACGATGTTGGTACAGTGTTTGTACGCATGTTTGACAGTATTTTAGCGACATGGCTTGGTTATCCCGCTTCGGTGTGTGTGCAGTCAAAACAGTGTGGTCAAGCGATGGTGATTGAAGCTAATGGTGATATTTATTCGTGTGATCACTATGTTTATCCCGCTAATAAACTTGGCAATATTGCTAGTACCGATCTGGTTAAGTTAGCCACCAGTAAACAGCAACAACGGTTTGGAAATGCGAAATCGCAAAAATTGACCCAACAATGCCAGCAATGTGAGGTCCATGGTTTGTGTTATGGCGGTTGTCCGAAACACCGTTTAGTGACTGTGGCAGGCGAAAAGCATAAACAAAATTATTTGTGTAGCTCATACCAACAGATTTTCCGCCATACCGCACCTGCAATGCATATGATGAGTCAGGCGATTCAACAAGGTGGAACTGCAGCAGATGCATTGCCTTATTTGGCCCAATTACGCTCAGCATAATATTGATCATTAAATTGAATTTTAAGACGTATTGCTGTGTGTTACAGCAGTATATTACAAGGAGTATACAATGAAGCTGTCCTCGACGAAGAAGACAATAATTGCAAGTTTTGTGGCTGCTGCTTGCATGGCCTCTACTGCTGTAGCAAACGCTGCTCCAACAACAGCCATTGAGAAACAGCCCAATGTGTTATTAGTGGTTATGGACGATCTGGGGACAGGTCAGTTAGATTTTGCATTAGACAGTTTGAATAAAAAAACCTTAGCTGAACGCCCAGTCCCCGTTCGCTATCAAGGCGATTTTGATAAAATGGTCGATGCAGCTAAGCGGGCGATGCCAACCGTTGCAAGTCTCGCTCAGCAAGGCGTGAAAATGACCAATGCTTTTGTAGCTCATCCGGTTTGTGGTCCTTCACGTGCAGGTATTTTTACGGGTCGTTACCCAACGAGTTTTGGTACTTACAGTAATGATGATGCGCTGCAAGGTGTGCCGCTAGATATCAAATTATTACCGGCATTATTTCAAGAAAATGGTTATAACACCGCTAATATCGGTAAATGGCACAATGCTAAAATTAGCAGTAAAAATGCCGTTGCAGATAATAACAAAACCCGTGATTACCATGATAACCAAATACCGGTAACCCCAAAAGAATATGCGCCAGAAAGCCGTGGCTTTGATTACTCTTACAGTTTCTACGCATCTGGAGCTGCGTTATGGAATTCACCTGCTATTTATCAAAATGGTAAAAATATTCCAGCGCCAGGTTATTTAACTCATAACT
The DNA here is from genome assembly GCF_900185625.1 of Photobacterium andalusiense. Taxonomy (GTDB): domain Bacteria; phylum Pseudomonadota; class Gammaproteobacteria; order Enterobacterales; family Vibrionaceae; genus Photobacterium; species Photobacterium aquimaris. Next base: position 130,210 of record NZ_FYAJ01000003.1, on the reverse strand, counting down.
TAACTAATCAAGCGCTGCAGTTTATCGAGCAAAGTGGTGACAAACCGTTCTTTATTAACCTCGCTTTTAGTGTGCCGCATATTCCATTGGAAGAAGCGTCACCTGCGAAATATATGGAGCGTTTTAATACCGGTAATGTTGAAGCCGATAAATATTTTGCTGCGATCAATGCTGCCGATGAAGGTCTTGGACAAATAGTTGAACTGCTTAAGAAAAAAGGTGAATTAGACAATACACTGATATTTTTCTTATCTGATAATGGCGCAGTACATGAATCACCAATGCCAATGAATGGTATGGATCGTGGCTATAAAGGTCAGATGTACAATGGCGGTGTACGGGTACCATTTGTGGCATATTGGCCGAAACATATTCCAGCTGGTGGTACTAACGATACTCTGATCTCAGCATTAGATATTCTTCCTACAGCATTGACTGCTGCGGGCATTAAGATCCCTGCTGAAATGCAGCTTGATGGTAAAAATATTTTGCCTGTGCTTGAAGGTAAAACGAAGCAATCGCCGCATCAATATATTTATTGGGCAGGCCCTGGTGCGAAGCATTATAGCGAAGAAAACGATGCGTTCTGGCATGGCTACTGGAAATGGATCACCTATGAATCTAATGACATTCCTAAAAACCCAAATGTAGAAAAATTATCTAAAGGCTCATGGGCAATTCGAGATCAAGACTGGGCATTGTATTTCTATGATGATGGCACCAATAGCGTGAAATTATTTAATGACAAGCTTGATCCAAGTGAATCAAAAGATCTGGCTCAGCAATACCCACAAAAAGTGAAGCAAATGAAACAAGCTTTCTATGAGTGGATCAAAGATAAACCAAAACCTGTGGCATGGGGACAAGATCGTTACCAAGTGCTAACAGAATCAGCAAAAAGTTAATAACTGCTAAAATATTCGCACTGCCATTATGTTGAAGTTATATCAATATGATTGTGGTGCGTTATTGTTCATGGAGGATAACAATAATGAATGATGTACAAGCCACAGCTGCAGCACCTGATATTAAAGAGAATATCGAGCTCATGTCTCTCAACACGGTACTGCCACCACCTTATAAAGCGAAACATATTTTAGCAACTGAGCGGCCAATGATTGCGTATGAACATCCAACTGCTGCGATGTATATGCAATTATTTAAACAGCGACTAGTGCGTTTAAAAATGAAAGCGGCAACTTACTCGATTAATGATGCGGCAATAGCAGATTATTTTGCTAAATCTAATGTAGGCATTGAGAACAAGTGCCAATACTTAGTGCGTTATGTTGCTGAAGCGTTTGAACATTATTCGGTGTGGGATTATAGCCATGCTTATTATCCTGGACGTCCAAGTCAACAAAATGCCCGTACAGATGCGATGGAAGGCACCAGCAGAGTATTACCGACGTTAGCGGCATGGTTAAGTCACCATGGTCCACAACCATTAGTGGGGTTAAATGATAAGCCGTTAGATATTGTGGCAATGTTACGTCAGGCTTTTTTAGCGGGAACAAATCCACAACATGCTGGCTATTGGGGGCAATTACACGACTATGATCAGCGTATTTGTGAAAGTGCCGATTTAGCATTGGCATTATGGCTCAGCCGTGAACATGTTTGGCAACACATGACGGCTGCAGAACAAGCGCAAATCATTACTTGGTTTAAACAAGTTAACCACTGTCAAACGGTGGATAATAATTGGCATTTATTTCCGTTAACGGTGCAATTGGTTATTAAAGCACTCACCGGCGAAGATAGTGTTGCTTATGATAAGTACCAACGAATTAAAGAGTTTCATGTAGGTGACGGTTGGTTCCGCGATGGTGCGAAAGGTAATTATGATTACTACAACGCATGGGGATTTCATTATTCACTCTATTGGCTCGATCAAATAGATTCAAATTTTGATAGCGATTTTATTCGTCAAACCTTAGCGGATTTTGTCAGCCAATATCGCTATTTCTTTACTGCTGAAGGCCTACCTTTCTTTGGTCGTAGTGCTTGCTATCGACTTGCCGCTGCAGCGCCTTTGATTATGGCAGTTGATCAACACAGTGAGGTGATTTCTGCAGGTGAAGCTCAACGCGCATTTGCGACCAGTTTAGAATATTTTATCAGTAATGGTGCGATGCAACATGGCACGCCAACCCAAGGGCTGTTTGGTGATGATACTCGATTGGTTGATAACTATAGTGGACCTGCAAGTAGTTTTTGGTCACTACGTGCGCTGAATATAGCTTTATTTTGTGGTGAACGCTGTGGTTTGTGGCAGGCAGAACAACAACCGTTACCTGTCGAGCAAGGTGATTTTAATTTTTCATTGCCAGCTATTAATGCGCAACTGATGGGCGTTTTCGAAACGAAAGAGGTGGTGGTGGTCTTTAAAAATGACTATCTCAGTGAACAGAGCCCATCATCGCGGCGATTAGAGCCTCAATCCTCGCGTCATTACTGGTTAGAGAAGATCCTTGGGCGAGCAGAAAGACCGAAAAATAACTTATTGCGTAAAGGTATTACCTGTTATTCATCAAAGATGTCGCATTTCTTTTGATTTCATTTTGTTATTTATTTTCGATTTGAAAGTGATTATGTGATTCAGATCTTTTTATTTGTTTTTGTTTTCGAATATCATCTAAATCGAAAGTTAACGGAAGGTTTGAGGTTTTTTATGTTTTTGGTTTCTTCGCGTGAAATGCTGTTGAAAGCGCAGCTAGGTGGTTATGCCGTTCCTGCTTTTAATATTCACAATCTTGAGACAATTCAGGTAGTACTTGAAACGGCTGCAGAGATGCGTTCTCCAGTTATTCTTGCTGGCACGCCAGGTACTTATTCTTACGCGGGTACTGATTACTTGGTGGGTATATGCCTTAAAGCTGCCCATATTTATCAAACACCAATTGCACTTCATATGGATCATCACGAGTCATTCAGTGATATTCGTACCAAAGTAGAAGCCGGTATTAAATCAGCAATGATTGATGGTTCTCATCATAGCTTTGAAGGCAATATCGATATTACTCGTAAAGTGGTGCAATTTTGTCATGGGTGGGATTGTTCAGTTGAAGCTGAATTAGGCCGTTTAGGCGGTCAAGAAGACGATCTTATTGTGGAAGATAAAGACGCACTTTATACCGACCCAGATGCGGCGATCGAATTTATTAATGCGACAGGCATTGATTCGTTAGCAATCGCAATCGGTACTGCGCATGGCATGTATAAAGAGCAGCCACAGTTAGATTTTGATCGTCTAGGCATTATTCGTAGTAAAACAGATACACCGTTAGTGCTACATGGTGCTTCAGGTGTACCTGATGAAGACGTACGTCGTTGTATCGAATTAGGTATTACCAAAGTGAACGTTGCGACAGAGCTTAAAATTGCGTTTGCTGATGCTGTAAAACAATATTTCATTGAGCACCCACAAGCGAATGATCCACGTCATTATATTATTCCGGGTAAAGCAGCAATGAAACAAGTGATCCAGAATAAAATTCGTGTATGTGGTAGCGAAGGAAAAGCGTAATTAACCACAGACTATGACCTCTCGCCAGGGATGACACAATGTAATACTGATGCCCCCTAAAGCGGATTGCTTTATTCAGTATTACATTTATAACTTTGAGTGATGATGTTTTTGGCCATGATTGTACTCCCATCTTAAGCACTCATGGCCTTTTTTCTGCCAGCTAATAACTAGCCAGTAGGTGAAGAAAAATGACATATTCGAATGCAGAAATAAAGCACAACATAGCTATCATGGGTGAGTGCATGATTGAACTAAGCGGCGCACCTTTTGCAACTCAACAGCAAAACTTTGGTGGTGATACGCTTAATACTGCGATTTATCTTTCTCGATTACTTCCTCTAAGCTCGCCTTGTTATATCACAGCACTTGGTATCGATAATTATAGTCATGCCATGGTTGATGCTTGGCAACAAGAAGGCATTGATTGTCGTTTTGTTATGCGTGAACGCGATAAATTACCAGGTATGTATGCGATTGAAATTGATTCGCAAGGGGAGCGTAGTTTCCACTATTGGCGTAATGATTCTGCAGCACGTTATATGTGTGAGCATGCGCAGTTTTCACAAATTATGGCACAACTAAAAGGCTATGATTTGATCTACCTCTCAGGGATATCTTTGGCGGTTTTACCTGAGCATGGCAAAATTAAACTTATTGAAGCTCTTGCTAGTTTAAAAGCCGGTGGTTGTAAAATTGCAGTTGATTCTAATTATCGGCCGCGATTATGGAATGGCGCTACGCATGCAAAAACATGGCTATTAGAATTATATCGTCTAGCTGATATTGCATTAGTGACTGCTGATGATGAAGATTTATTGCGTGGTGATGTCAATACACCAGCAACGGTTATAGCTGAACGTTTGCACCGTTTAGGTGCTGATCAAGTGGTAGTGAAACTAGGTAGTAACGGTGCAATGTGGTCATGTGCAGGTCAACATGGCTTTGTTGATGGTAATAAAATTGATGATGTTGTCGATACTACCGCCGCAGGCGATTCTTTTAATGCGGCTTATATAGCGGCATGGGCACAAGGTTTACCAATGGCTGAATGTTGTCAGTGGGGTAATAACCTTGCAGCACAAGTGATTCAACATCGTGGGGCAATTATTCCACTGCAATGTACCCAATATTTAACGGATTTAATGAGTAGTAATTATGATGACAAATGAATGGATTGATCGTTTGCGTGCATTGCGAGTAATGCCTGTTATACAAATTGAAAATGCTGCTGATGCGGTACCACTTGCTAAAGTATTAGTTGAAAATGGCTTACCTGCTGCGGAAATCACCTTTAGAACGGCTGCTGCAGCTGAATCTATTCGTTTAATTCGCGCTGCTTATCCACAAATTGTATTGTGTGCTGGGACAGTATTAACCATTGAACAAGTCGATGCTGCAATTGCAGCAGGGGCTGATTTTGTGATCAGTCCTGGGTTTAATCCAACCACAGTAAAATATTGTTTAGCCAATAATATTAAAATGATCCCTGGGGTTAATAATCCCAGTTTAGTTGAGCAAGCATTAGAATTGGGTGTGAGTGCACTCAAATTCTTCCCTGCTGAGGCGTCAGGTGGGATTAATATGCTTAAATCATTGGTTGGGCCTTATAGCCAAATTCAATTGATGCCTACAGGTGGCGTTACACCGCTAAATTTAAGTGATTATTTAGCAATTCCTCAAGTCATTGCTTGTGGTGGCACCTGGATCGCACCAACAAGTGCTATTACGCAGCATGACTGGGATTTGATTGCTGCTAATGTACGTGAAGTGTGTGCAATGATTGTTCAGGCGAAGGCATAAGGATTAAAGATGACCAATATAAAGCATGTCGCAGTATTGCTTGCCGATGGTTTTGAGGAAGGCGAGGCGGTAGTTTTTATTGATATTATGCGCCGTTTAGATATTAAAGTAGATGTGTTGTCTTGTATGGAAACCACCACGCTTAATACTTACTTTGAAACCAAAATTAGTGCTGATTATGTTCTCACGAATAAGTTTGATTGTACTTATGATGCTGTGATGATGCCCGGTGGGCCACAAGGTACTGATAATTTGTCAGACAATGCCAATGTTATTGCTTTTTTAAAGCGTCATATTGATGCTAATAAATATATTTGTGCATTATGCTCATCTGGTGCAAAAGTACTTGCTGCGCATCATTTATTACAAGGCCGCACGTATACTACCGGTGATAAACTCGCTGAAAAATTCGACGATGGTGAATTTATAAAACAGAAAGTAGTCGTTGATGGTCAATTTATTACTGGGCGTGGTTTAGGAGTGAGCTTTGAATTTGCGTTTACAGTTGCACGTTATTTATTAGCCGATAATCACCAAAAAGTTGATTGGCAAGCAAGCCATATTTATTTTGATCATTGGCCGCTGAATAATTAATAATAACGTTTGTTGTCTGAATATTAAAAGCCTAGCTCATCAAATAGCTAGGCTTTTTAAATGCTATTGTAATTGGCGAATTATTTCCGCTGCTACCGCTTGAGCTGAGGCCGGGTTTTGTCCGGTGATGAGATTTTTATCAACGACAATATAACTCTGCCAATCAGCGCCTTTACTATAGTGTGCCCCTTGGCTGGTTAGCATATCTTCAAGTAAAAAAGGCACAACATCCGTTAAGCCAACTGCAGCTTCTTCACTGTCGCTAAATCCCGTAACATTTTTACCTGTGATAAGAGAGCTGCCATCTGTGTTTTGTGGCGCTTTTAATGCAGCAGGTCCATGGCAAACTAAGCCTGTTGGTTTGTTGTTCTGATAACACCATTCAATAATATTTTTTGATGCTGCATCTTGCGATAGATCCCACAGTGGTCCATGACCGCCAGGGTAAAATACGGCATCATAATCAGCAGGATTAATCGTCGACAATAACAGTGTATTAGCTAATTGTGTGACGGCATCAGGATCATTTTTAAAACGTACCACAGATTCAGTTTGAAGTTCTGGTGTATCACTTTTTGGATCAATCGGTACTTGTCTGCCATTAGGAGAGGCAAGAGTAATAGTATAGTTGTTATCTTTAAAGGCATAATACGGCACTGTAAATTCATCTAGCCATAGGCCAGTTTTAGCCGTAGTTTCGCCTAAATTCTGATGAGATGTTAATACAATTAAAATATTCATATTATCCTTTAACTCCCGTTTAAATAAGCCATACTCATTGAACATAAATTAATATCACAATTAGTTATAGGCTTAAATAATTACAGCAACAAGTGGAATAGTTATGTTTTTTGTCAATATTATATCTAAGTAATTATGAATATGCTGGCATCAGCAAAGGGGGGGGGGGATTTAAAGGGTAACTAAAGTAGTTGATAAAGCGAGATGAGATGGTAGATAAGGATACATGAACAAAAAGGCCACCGAAGTGACCTTTTTGTGAAAAATAGCAGTCTAACTTAGTCTGCCATTTCAGCATTGTGGTAAACGTTTTGTACGTCATCACAATCGTTTAGTGCATCAAGGAATTTTTCAAACATTGCAATGTCGTCACCAGCCAATTCAGTCATTGTCTGTGGAACGAAAGCAATTTCTTCAGAATCAATCACAACATCCGGCATAGTTGCTGCAAGTGCATTTTTAACTTTGAAGAATTCAGTGTGAGGCGCATAAATAGTAATTTCGCCATCTTCACAAGTGATGTCAGTAACGTCAACGTCTTCCATCATTAGATTTTCAAGTACAACTTCTTCGTCAGTACCTTTAAATTCAAATACTGCTTGGTGCTCAAACATGTGGCCAACAGTACCAGGGCTACCGATTTTTGCGTGGTTCTTAACGAATGCTTGACGAACGTCCATGAAAGTACGGTTGTTGTTATCTGTTAGACAGTCAACGATAACCATGCAGTTGCCTGGGCCAAAACCTTCGTAACGTGCAGTTGCGTAATCTTCACCGCCGCCGCCTTTCGCTTTATCAATTGCTTTGTCGATAACGTGGCTTGGTACCTGATCCTTTTTCGCTTTCTCAATAAGACGGCGAAGTGCTAGGTTACTATCTGGATCTGGACTGCCGTTCTTAGCACAAACGTAGATCTCTTTACCGTATTTAGAGTAAACCTTGATCTTAGCGCCTTGGGTTTTTGCCATAGACAATTTGCGTACTTCGAACTTTCTTCCCATGAGGAATCACTCTCTTTTACTGTTTTAGACGGTCAATTATGCAAATATTTTACCAGTACCCCCTTATTCTGGCTAGTTAGATCTGTCTTTATACCAAGTAAAGTCGATTTTTTTTATGTTTACGTTGAAATAATAAACGGGGCTTGAAAACACTAACTCTTAGTTTTATTTTTGGAGTGAAAGATTTCAAATATAGGCTTACTTCTCGCAATGTAATAAAAAATAGAGATTAAATCCTATATTTTCTCATTATATAAGAATCGCACTTGTTGTTAGTGATAGAATTAGTTACAAATAATCATCACACAAATTAGAGATAACCTACCTGTGACTCATTCACTTAGTGCTAATGAAAAATTGTTGCAAGTGCTTATTCACATTGCGGCGTCAAATGTGCCGTTACAAGCACAACAACTCAGTGCCGAAATGGAAATGCCAATAAGTAGCGTATATCGCTATTTAGCGTTACTTCGTGATTGGAATTTAATTGAAGAAAATCATGGTCGTAATACTTATAGTGCTGGCCCTGCAGCATTACAACTTCAGCGTAATTTTGAAATAAACTCGCCATTACCTGATGGTGTAAGACCTATTTTAAAGCGTTTACAACAGCAAACTGGCGAGATGTCAGCTTATATGGTTGCGGTGGGATTTAATGCCTTATGTGTTGATAGTATTGATAGCCCCTACGCATTGCGCTGTAGTTATGAAAAAGGGCAGAGTCAGCCATTGATTCGTGGTGCTTCGGCGAAAGTGATTTTGGCTTATTTACCATTGGCACGCCAATTAACGATTTTAGAACATTACAATATTACCGAACAGCAACAAATAGATAGTTGGATTTCTGAATTAGATCTAATTAAACAAGATGGCTTTGCTATTAGTACATCAGAAATTGATGTCGGTGTTTCTGGTGTCAGTGCACCTGTGTTTGTGGGTAATAAAGTGGTTGGAGCCGTCAGTGTTATGGCACCAGCAGAGCGTATTAATAGCCGTAAAAATAAGATTGTAATGTGTGTCTTACAAGCAGCAAGAGCATTACCACCACAACATTAGAGTGTGTTGTTTATAAAGGTAAATGAAGGTAGGGAAGATAGGCGTATGTTAGTAGATCAATTAAAAAAATTATTTAAAAATGAGCCTCAAAAACCGATGTTATATCATCGTAAACATACGCTCATCAGCCCTTATACTCAACAATGTCAACCCGGTGTGATGTTAGTTGGTGTTATTTCAGATCTTAATGTTGATTGGGGTCGTGGTAGGCAAGGTGCAAAAGAAGGCCCAGCTAGTATTCGGCGTATACTTCCGCGCAGTCATCCGCAAACGACATTACCTTTTTATGATGCAGGTGATATTGAACAAACCGCTGATGACCATAGCTTTGCGGCTGTGAGTCACAGGCAACATCAAGTGTTGTTGCGTGGTCTACGCGAAGGTCATTTTCCTGTTGTTCTTGGTGGTGGGCATGAAATATCAATCGCCAGTTATCAGGCATTGTCTGATTTTAGTGCTGAGACACAGTTATCATCAACAACAGATACACAACCAACGCTTACGTCTCCTCGTGTTGGGGTGATTAATTTTGATGCACATTTTGAGCTAAGGCCATCATTGTCGTTACGGGCTGGCTCTGCATTTCATGCAGCATGGTGTTATAGCAAACAGCAACAACGCGATTTTGATTTTCTTGGTTTAGGTATTTGCGATCATGCTAATTCACAAGCGATGTTTAAATTAGCTCAAGACCTTGGCTGCCAATGGCTGTTAGACAATCAAATGACAGCCCGCAATAAAAAACAGATTCAGGCGCAACTGGATAACTTTATTGATAATGTTGATTGTATTCAGCTAAGTATAGATTTGGATGTGTTTTCGTCATCAATAGCACCAGGGGCTAATATGACGCGTATGCATGGTGTGAGTTTATCAATGGTTGAATGGGCAATTAAACATATAATGGCAACAGGAAAAGTTAAAATTGTCGATATTGCTGAATTGAACCCAGAGTATGATTACGATAATCAGACGGCAAAGTTAGCCACTAAGCTAATTCAAACCATTGTTCATTTTGTCTAAACCCTATTTATAAATGGGTAACAACATGAAAAAGATGGTTTTATAGTCGTAAAGGTTGATTTTTAATGGTTTTGATTAAAAAACAACATAAGCGATAATAATATTATTGTTTTTGTAAAAAAAGACTTTACAGCCAAGGCTAAGCTCGCTATTATTCGCGCCATTGGAGAGATGGCTGAGTGGTTGAAAGCACCGGTCTTGAAAACCGGCATACGTTTATAGCGTATCTAGGGTTCAAATCCCTATCTCTCCGCCACATTCTAGAAATTTGATTTAATCGAGTTTCATACAGAATTGGAGCGGTAGTTCAGTTGGTTAGAATACCGGCCTGTCACGCCGGGGGTCGCGGGTTCGAGTCCCGTCCGCTCCGCCAACACAACGAAGCCTCGTCAGCAATGACGGGGTTTTTTTGCGTCTGGAATATCTAACCTAGATGCAATAAGTATGAATAATCGGTTTGCACGCCGAGGGTCGCGCTGATTTTCAGAATGGCAAGTCCCTATCTCGCTCGTAACCTCACTGTAGGGAATGACGGGATTATTTATTTACCGCTAAATAGGCCCCTGCTGCAATCATAATACCGCCAGCCGTTTGGTTTAGACGCTGTTGTGCAGTTGGCGTTTTGATCACTTTTGCTAATCGTGAAGCGCCATAAGCAACGAGCATAATCGCCGCCATTAATGCGATAGAAGATAAGATCGAAACTAAAACAATATCACTGCGATTTAAGCGAGTTAAATCAATAAAAGTCGGTAAGAATGAGACATAGAACAAAATCACTTTAGGATTTGATGCTGAAATCAAAAAACCATGTCCAAAGCTGGCTAAGGCTGTTTGTTGGGGTTTTTGTTGTTCAGTATGCGGCTGATTGTGTGTAAATGCAGTTATCATCTTATAGCCAAGATAGATTAAATAGCCGGCACCGAGGTAGCGAATAATTATAAATACTTCTGACCAATTTTCAGCAATGGTGGCTAATCCAAAACAAGCAAGTTGTAAGTAAAGTAAATCACTGCATACCATGCCTAATGCCATCATGATACATTTTGTGGGGCCTTCTACCATTGCTTTAGCTAGAATGGCAAATACGCCAGGACCTGGTGTGATCGCAAAAATGAAAATAGCACCAAAGAACGCGATTGCAGCCTCAAATGACATTAAGTTATCTCAGAATAGGAATATTTTGTGAATGCTATCATGAGGTCGCTATTTTACAATCTCATTTTATATAAGCAGTATATTACTGTCTAAGTTATCGTTTGGCTCAATGTGATTCTTTGCTACCGAGTAAAGTGTTGCTAAATGGATATTGATGCTAGTTTTAGTTCTACTTTGGCGCTCAAAGCATACTGTTTTGGTTTATTAATCACCAAACAGTATATAAGGGATGGTTTTTTGCGGCGTTTAGTTTCAGAATGTCGGCTTTATAGCATTGGTAAACGTTAATAGAATCAAAGCATGGTTCTTTTATCGCTAAGCCTTTAGAGGGAAAGATTCTTGGATAAGCCTCAAATTATATGTGTAGAAGGTAATATCGGTGCCGGTAAATCGACATTACTCCCTCAACTCGCAACAGCACTAAACGCGACAGCTATTTTAGAGCCTGTAGATTCTGATCCTGAATTTCAACATTTATTAGGTGAATTTACACGCGATCCTTTTGACGTTACTGCGCGCAGCAATTTTCAATGTTATATCACAGCACAACGCGCTGAGTTACTGAATAATTTGAATCCCAAAGGGGTTTATATTATTGAACGTTCTCTGCTGAGTGATTTGGTCTTTACTCATGCTTGTATTGCTAATTACAACAACACCGCTGAAGACATAGCCAAACATATGGCGTGTTATCAGCATTTGATCAGCCAAATTAATCAATATCCAACCATTGATTATTGTATTTATTTAAAGACAGATCCGAAAGTGGCTTATCAGCGTATGCGTCAGCGTGGACGTGTAGAAGAGATGGGATTAGATCTTGGCTATATTAGTGATATCGATGCCTTTCATGATGCGGTATTACCTCAAGCATGTCGCAAAATGGGCACTAAACTGATTTATATTGATTGGAACCAACCGAGTGTAATTAGCGATCTATTGCCACAATTGAATGCTGCAGGTTTAGTTATTAACTAATCGAGTGCTGTAAACGCAAGAGGCTACAGTTAATGGTTAACCGTAGCCTCTTAGCTAATTAGCTTTTTAGCATTTGCCAGTATTTTTGGTAAATATTTACTGCTTCGCCAACGTCATCAGTGAACTCACCATTATTGACTTGCTCGTCAGTTGGGAAAATCATTGGATCGGTTTGTAATTCTGTTGGTAAAAACTTCTTTGCCAGTTTATTTGGCGCAGGGAATCCAAGTTCTTCAACAATTTTGGCTTGGTTTTCAGGTCGCATAAAGAAATCGATAAACTTAAACGCAAGATCTTTATGTTCGCTGCCTTTTGGGACGATAAAATTATCCATCCACAAAATTGCGCCATCTGTTGGATAAACAAACTTCAATTCTGGCATTTCTTTTTTCGCCATAAAGGCATTACCATTCCACTGCATACCTACCATCGCTTCCCCTGTAACATAAGGGACATGAGGTGCATCAGAATTGTAAACCACCACGTTTGAACGCAGTTGACGTAACTTTTCGTAAGCCTGTTTAATTTCAGCTTCGTTAGTGCTGTTAATGCTGTGGCCTTGAGCACGTAATGCCATACCAAACACATCGCGAACATCATCAAGTAACATTACTTGTTGTTCAAAATTAGTGTTCCATAAATCTTTCCAGCTAGTTACCTGATCATTAGTGATCACTTCAGCATTGTAACTAATCCCAGTAACGCCCCACACATAAGGTAATGAGTAATCATTGTTAGGATCGAAAGGTTGTTTCATTAGACCTGAATAGATGTCATTTAAGTGATGCATCTTGCTTTTATCAATTTTTGCAAGCATGCCTTCACGAGCCATTTTTTCAATAAAATACGTTGATGCAAATGCAACATCATAACCCTTGCCATCAAGTAACTTGAGCTTGGTGTACATTGATTCATTATTATCAAACGTAGAGTAGTTGACAGTGACATCATATTCTTTTTCAAAGGCTTTGATTACATCTGTTGGCATATACTCTGCCCAGTTGTAAACGTTAAGCACATCATTTGCTGCCGAAACATTAAATGCTGAAAGTGCGAATGCTAGTGTGGTCACCCCTTTGAATATTTTCTTCATGTTATTAATTCCTAATTGACCAGGTAAGTCAGATCTGAGCGCGGATATTAGAGTTAACTATTAAAGTGTCAAAATTTATAGTTATAACTTATGACACTGATCACATTAATAAATTGCTTGTACAGCTTTAAGAGTCGTGACATTATCCGCGCGATTTTTAACCTGTATTTTTTTGTGGGCAATTGGAATGTCAATCAGCAGTCAATATATCGATAGTTACTACCAAGCAACCGTTAATGCGTTACCAGAACAACCAATACTTGATCAAGCAATTGAAGCCGATGTTTGTATTATTGGTGGCGGTATGACGGGGTTAAATGCCGCGATTGAATTACGTCAAAAAGGATTCTCTGTTGTGGTGCTTGAATCACAACGTTTAGCATGGGGAGGCTCTGGACGTAATGGTGGTCAGTGTTTAGTGGGTTATTGCCTTGGGTTACGTGAAGTGGATGAAACATACGGACCTGAGTGGGGCAAACAACTATGGGATCTTTCTTGTGAAGCGATTGATATTGCTCGCGATCGGATTGAGAAATTTAATATTGATTGTGATTTTCAACAAGGCTATATCGAATTAGCATTGAAGAAAAGCCAAGAAACAGAATTAAAATCTTGGCATGATCTTAAGCAAGGTCGTTATGATTATCCAAGTGCGAGTTGGTGGGATAAAGATAAAGTTAATCAAGTAGCGCATACTGAACGCTATTTAGGTGGGCTTTATGATTCAAACAGTGCTCATATGCATCCACTAAATTACACTCTTGGTTTAGCGCAAGCTGCATTAAGTTTAGGGGCGACTATTTTTGAAAATACGCCAGCAGTTAAACTTGATAAAGGTAATCCACACATTATCCATACCCCTAAAGGTCAGGTTAAAGCGAAACAAGTGTTATTAGCTTGTAATGCCTATTTAGATGGATTACACCGTAAAGCACAAAGTGTTGTATTGCCTGTTGTGTCATATATCGGTGTAACCGAACAATTGGGTGATCGTCAACCTATCAGTAATATGATGGCAATGTCAGATTTAAATAACAGCCTTGACTATTATCGTCCAACTCCTGATGGCCGTATTTTATTTGGTGGTGTTAATCATCCATTTAATGGTGAGTATAGCGATTCAAGTGAGCGTTTACGCCAGCGAATGATCACGGTGTTCCCACAACTTGCTGATGTAAAAATGGAATACCATTGGGGCGGTCTATTTGCGGTAACACGTTCTTACATGCCACAAATTGATCACTTAGGGAACGATATTTATGTTGCTCATGGTTATACTGGTCATGGTGTCGGATTAACCAATATCGCAGGTAAAGTGGTTGCTGAAGCAATGGCTGGCACGGCTGAACGTTTTGATGTATTTGCTAAAATTAAGCATGGTTGGATTCCAACCCCTGAAGTTTTACGTAAACCTGCACTAGCAATGGCTATCTGGAAAGCACGTTTAGAAGATTCACTAGGTAAATAATTAAAATTTATTTGCAATAAAATACAAAAAAGTAAGTTTATTTGCTATCTTGGGGCGGTTAATAGCGAATTATTTGCTTATTTAAACCCATCAGAGAGAGCATTATGATCGAGCGTCAAGAAACGAAAGCCCGTATGAGTCGTATTGTGAAACACAACGGTACTATTTACCTTTGCGGCCAAGTTTGTGCCGATGCAACCAAAGACATTACTGAGCAGACACAAACTATGCTTGATAAAGTGGAAACATTACTTGAGCAAGCGGGCAGTGATAAAGAACACATGCTATCAGCCACTATTTATATTAAAGATATGAGTATGTTTGCTGAGATGAATGCAGTATGGGACAACTGGGTGCCGGCTGGACATGCGCCAGCACGAGCATGTGTTGAAGCTAGCATGGCTCGTGATACTTTATTGGTTGAAATTTCTGTGATTGCCGCTGAAAAGTAATACTACACTTATTTATAATTATAAAAGGTCGACAATATGTCGGCCTTTTTTATACGTAAGTGATGCCAAAACCACACGATAGAATAAAAAACAAGCGATTGATCTTTTTAATGAAATTTTAGCTTTACAGCTAAGGCTAAGCTCGCTATTATTCGCGCCATTGGAGAGATGGCTGAGTGGTTGAAAGCACCGGTCTTGAAAACCGGCATACGTTTATAGCGTATCTAGGGTTCAAATCCCTATCTCTCCGCCATATTCTAGAAATTTGATTTGATCGAGTTTCATACAGAATTGGAGCGGTAGTTCAGTTGGTTAGAATACCGGCCTGTCACGCCGGGGGTCGCGGGTTCGAGTCCCGTCCGCTCCGCCAACACAACGAAGCCTCGTCAGTAATGACGGGGCTTTTTTACATCTGGAATATTTAACCTAGATGCAAAAAGTTTGAATGTTCGGTCTGTCACACCGAGGGTCGCGCTGATTTTCGGAATGGCAAGTCCCGTCCGCTTCACAACACAACGAAGCCTCGTCAGCAATGTGAGGATTTTTTGCATCTGGAATATTTAACCTAGATGCAAAAAGTTTGAATGTTCGGTCTGTCACACCGAGGGTCGCGCTGATTTTCGGAATGGCAAGTCCCGTCCGCTTCACAACACAACGAAGCCTCGTCAGCAATGTGAGGATTTTTTGCATCTGGAATATCTAACTTAGATGCAATAAATTTGAATAATCGGTTTGCACGCCGAGGGTCGCGCTGATTTTCGGAATGGCAAGTCCCGTCCGCTTCACAACACAACGAAGCCTCGTCAGCAATGTGAGGCTTTTTTGCATCTGGAATATCTAACCTAGATGCAATAAGTATGAATAATCGGTTTGCACGCCGAGGGTCGCGCTGATTTTCGGAATGGCAAGTCCCGTCCGCTTCACAACACAACGAAGCCTCGTCAGCAATGTGAGGATTTTTTGCATCTGGAATATTTAACCTAGATGCAATAAGTTTGAATGTTCGGTCTGTCACACCGAGGGTCGCGCTGATTTTCGGAATGGCAAGTCCCGTCCGCTTCACAACACAACGAAGCCTCGTCAGTAATGTGAGGATTTTTTGCATCTGGAATATCTAACCTAGATGCAATAAGTATGAATAATCGGTTTGCACGCCGAGGGTCGCGCTGATTTTCGGAATGGCAAGTCCCGTCCGCTTCACAACACAACGAAGCCTCGTCAGCAATGTGAGGATTTTTGTCTTTGGAATTTCCAACGTTAGTTGTAATAAGTATTAGAATGAATAGTTATTCGATAACGCAGGTTTAGATTGTTGTGCGTAATTGTGCTGATTTTTAGAGTAAATAACAATAATTGATATTAGTAATTAGTTTTATTGTTATATATAAAAAATCAATTTAATTGCACTTCTAATATATAAATTTGTTTTATATTATTTATTTGTTTTATTCGCTGGTAACTTATACAATAAGAAAAATTCCCAGTTATTATTATAGTGAGTATTAAACAATATCACTTATATAGTCTAATTATGTTTTAAAGGTTTAATTGATGATTCAACGCGTTATATCTTATATCTATAAAAGAACATTATATAAAGTTTATCGTTCTCATGTTAATAAGAAATTACAAGCAAGATTGAAGAATAAAAACTTTAGCTTGATCTCTAATAACTGTATCGGTGGTCTTACTTGCAGTGATTTAGCTCAGCCTTTTAATTCACCAACTGTGGGTTGTTTTTTCTATTCAGATTGTTATCTGAAGTTTTGTGAAAACCTTAAATATTATTTATCATTAGAATTAGAACAAGCGACAAGTTCTAAGTATATTGATTCTTATCCTTATATTTTGGGTAAGTTAGGTGATATTGAAATTCATTTTATTCATGACTCATCTTTTGCTGAAGTAAAAGAAAAATGGGAACGTAGAAAAAAACGTGTTGATTTCGATAACTTGTTTTTTGTCATGTCTGATCGTGATATTTGCGATGAAGGCGATATTGAGCGATTTTTACGCTTAGATGACGGTAAATCAGTGTTCTTCGGTGCGCGTAAACGTTCAAATTTAGATAACTTTGTTCATTGTTATAATGAGAAAGGTGAAATCACCACTCAATTCTTTGCAATGTACCGTGTACATGAGAAATATTTTGATATGGTTGAATGGTTAAATACCAAGCGAATCGTTATCTATTAATATTTCATGCATGATACTAATTCAAGAAAACCAATAACTTGAATTAGTATCAGCTATCATTTGATTTAATTTAAGTATTGCAACAGAGTTATACCGTAACAACATCTCTTTTATAAACAGTATTAATGATATGTTTAATGTTGTTATATAACACCTATAGTTTTTTATTGAAGAACAAATAAAATATATTTAGACAATTAACATAGTTAGACAAATGTTGATATTTACTGATGTAAAATTGACTTATTATTGTTTTTAAATTGACACAAAATATATATTTTAATTATTCTCAATTGTAGAAGTAAAAATATTAATAGTAGTTATTGTTGCCAATGGATAATTTGTTCATTATTCCAATTATTATCAATATCAGCATAATGTTGTTCTAATACATGACGTTTAATTTTTAGCGTTGGAGTTAAGATACCATTTTCAATACTCCATGGTTCTTTAATCATTAAGATACCTTTGATTTTTTGATGGGACTCTAACTCGTTATTTATTTGAGCTAAAACGCCCACAAGCTTTTTTTCATAACGTTGATGATTAAGCTGAGGATAATTATGGGCAATGGCTAAAAGTATTGGTGCAGACATTCCAGAGCCTATCAGGCACACCATTTCAAAGTTACCTAACTCCATCAAGCGCTTTTCTATCGGTACAGGTGAAACAAATTTCCCTTTAGCTGTTTTGAACGTGTCTTTTTTACGCCCTTGAATGGTTAAATAACCGTCATTATCTAACTCACCAATATCACCGGTATAGAGCCAGCCATCATTATCAAAGCTTGCTTGCGTTGCTTGAGAGTTATTGTAATAGCCGCTAAATAATCCTTTACTACGCACTAATATCTCTTTATCTGTAGCTATTTTGAGTTCAATGCCTGGACCTGCATTGCCGACTGTGCCAATTTTATCGCTACGGTAAGGATGGTTGAGAGTACCGTAAGCAAATGACTCTGTCATTCCCCATGCTTCAGTAATATTAAGACCAATACTTTCATACCAACGTAATAAACCTGCTGAGACGGGGGCTGAACCACAGCCAAGCACTCGCGCTTGATCAAGTCCTAACCCTTGCGCTAATTTACGCTTAATGAAGGTTGATACTAAGGGAAGACCCAACAGAAAATTCAATTTAGCAGGAGGGAGTTTATCTTGTATACGTTGTTGAAATAAGGTCCATAGTCGCGGCACCGAAACAAAAATTGTTGGACGATGCATTTTTACATCATCAATAAAAGTTTCAAGCGATTCTGGAAACGCAACTTGTAATCCAGACATAATTGAAGATCCAAAAATATAAACTCGCTCAGTAATATGGGCTAATGGTAGATATGAAAACAAGCGTTCATTGTCTTCTAAGCCAATATGTTCAATGATTTTTCGTGATGACCATACAAATGCGCCGTAAGTGAGCATCGCACCTTTAGGCAACCCTGATGTGCCGGATGTATACACAATCGACATTAAATCAGTGTCATGATGTGAACAACGTTCTGAGGTCGGTAAATACTGCTCAATTAACGCATTGAATTGATATTGGCATGTTGGAGTGCCTGGATAAGAAAAAGCAACCGTGGGGATATTAGCATGGGTGGCTACGACATTATTAATGGCACTTGGGCTGTCAAGTTTACCAATAATAATCAATTTAGCTTCACTATGCTCAATACAATGGGCGATAGTATCAGCGCCTGCGGTCGGAAAAATAGGCACACTGACATAACCGCCAAGCATCATTGCTAAGTCGCAAATAAACCACTCGGCACAGTTTTTAGAAATCAAAGCAATGCGATCACCTTGTTGAAGGCCTAATTGCTGAAATGCGGTGACTAAACGTTGGGCTTTATCTGCAACACTGGCGTAGGTGTAGTTAACAAATTGACGATTGATGATTTGTTTTAAATAAATATCGGTAGGACGTTCATTAGCCCATTTGATAATCATGTCAGCAGGTGTTTGCAGTTGAGCCATAAGCACTCCGTTTAACAAATGGATCATTGATTGCCAAGTGTTACTATAATGTTAAATCTAGGCTGTTATCTAAGTTGACGTCAAGTAAGATTATGCTAATTGTTTAGTATTATTAGCAGTTGAGTTGAATTAAGCTTGGTATTCTATTGAATTG
Organism: Photobacterium andalusiense; assembly: GCF_900185625.1. Taxonomy (GTDB): domain Bacteria; phylum Pseudomonadota; class Gammaproteobacteria; order Enterobacterales; family Vibrionaceae; genus Photobacterium; species Photobacterium aquimaris. The sequence continues at coordinate 110,988 of NZ_FYAJ01000003.1, read as the reverse complement.
TAAAGTTTTATTTGTGTGTGTATTAAGCTATACGCTTACTCAATTTATGTGACCTGTATAAATTGAGTAAGGCCTGGTAACTGGAAATTAATGATAATTAACCCACAATATAATGCTGGGCTTGAGTGTATAATTGTTGATATTCAAGTGTGTGTTGATCATCAATTTGGCAAATCGACAGCAAATCTTCGATAAAATACCCTACAGCACGCCATTCGATCGCCGCAATTTTTTGTTGCTGCTCAAGCGCTAAGTCATCATAAATCGATGCTGCACCAAAATCGCCCACCAAAATATTGGCATTGTCGTCAACTAGAACGTTATGCGCATAGATATCACCATGAGCAACACCTTGCTGTTGCATATGAGTAATAACGGCGATCATTTGTTCAACAATCGTCACGATAGCGGCAATTGACAGTGTAAATTGCGCTGGGAAGGTATCGCGAGTACAAGTTACTAATGTCGGTGGTAAGCCTAGATTGTGATAATGCGCTGGAATTAATGCCATGATCAAGGCGAGATAATTGGGTTCATTCACTTGCGCTAATGAAGCTACTAAGTTTGGATGTGCGCCTGTTTTTAAACATGCATTTAATTCATCTTGCGGGTAACCATCAGAGGTAACTTGCCCTTTAAAAACCTTAACGGCAATTTCATTATCAAGTTGATGCGGGTTTGACAGCCATTGTGCCAATGAAATAACTCCTGAAGCCCCTTGGCCTAATACTTTATCAAGTTGGTAATCACTTGATGCAACATAAGGCAGTGGATGATTGACTTGCTGGTTGCGGTTAAAATCATTACCTGAAAAAGCAAGCCATGCCAGTTTAGGTAAATCAAGCAATTGGTTTGGAAATGCAGTTAATGCATTAGCGGATAAACGTATTAATTGTAAGTTAAGCAACTTACTCATAGAAAGTGGTAGTGCAGTTAATGCATTACCTGCTAACGCTAATTTTTGTAAATGGATACAGTCACCAAGCGCCTCGGGAAGAGCGGTGATGTTATTATCAGTTAAAATTAGCCAGCGTAATTTTTTTGGCAAAGCATTGGCCGTAACGGTGGTAATTTGGTTGGATTTAAAGCCGATCATTTCCAAATTAGGGCATGCACCTAACACTGGCGGTAATTCTGTAAAACAGTTATTGGAAATAAAAATAATACGTAATTTGGTTAATTGACTGAAACTATCAGGCAAATGTGTTAACTGATTATTGGTTAGATCTAACACTTCTAAGCAGTCTGCAAGCGTTAGAATCTCTGTTGGAAATTGGGTTAGCTGCTCACTTAATGTTAAATGAGTGATGCCTTTAAGCTGGCCTGAGCGTAGTTGTTCTAACGTATGCAAAATTGTCTCATTGATGAATAGATATAATTTATGATAGCTATTGTAAAGATTTTAGAAGGTTAGATCACTGTCGTGGTGTAAGTTTACACTTAATCTGTAATGTGAAGACAAAGTGATGGTTATTTAATCAATAATTCAGGTAAACTAGCGCGATTCAAGTTGGTCATTATGTTAATTAGCGCATTGTTGTGCGCGTAGAGAAATTATCATTGAGGGTTGTGTGCTAAAGAGAGTTATTTGTCCATTAATGTTAGTGTTAACACCAACCGGTGATGCATTAGCTGAGTCGTTATATATTCCATCGCCATCATCAACATATGCACTATATCCACCAACAGGTAGCCGTACAATTACTGATGTCATGGAACGTTATACGCCTTTTGTTGAGCCAAGATTAAAACGCTATTTTGAAAACGTAGGCTTAACTTATCCTCCTCAAAATATTGCTTTATTTGCAATGAAACAGGAACGTAATGTTGAACTGTGGGCGCAAGAAAAAGGTAAATGGTCTTATGTTAAGCGTTACGATATTCAAAAAATGAGTGGTCATATGGGGCCTAAAATGCGCGAAGGTGATAAACAGGTACCGGAAGGTGTTTATCAAGTATCGCTGTTGAATCCAAATAGCCGTTACCATTTATCGATGAAGCTCAATTATCCCAATGAATTTGATCGTAAATATGCCCAATTAGAGGGGCGAACATCACCTGGCAGTAATATTTTTATTCATGGTAAAGAAGCTTCAGTTGGATGTTTAGCCATGGGCGACTATGCGATTGAAGAGCTGTTTTTATTAGCTGAACGAACAGGGATTGATAATATCGAAGTATTAATTAGTCCCCATGATCCTAGAAAAGGTAAATTGCTGGCAGCCAACACTCAACCTTATTGGACTAAAATTTTATACCGTGATATTGAACAACATGCGCGTAAATTTAATCGTTAATTATGCGGTAAACCCCTAGTTAACCGAAAAACATTTTGTAATACTACAGCGAACCAATATTCTTGACGTTATTATTGAGCGTCAAGGATATTACCGTTGCATAAAATGATTAAAACAGAGTCAACGCATTATGCCAAAGCGTAGTAAAGAAGACACCGAAATCACCATTCAGACCATTATGGATGCAGTGATAGAGCAAATACTGACGTTAGGTTACGATAAAATGTCGTACACCACTTTGAGTAACCAAACCGGAATATCAAGAACAGGTATTAGCCACCACTTTCCTAAGAAGCAAGATTTTGCGCATGCACTTGATGGGCGCATTTATCATCTTTTTGTTGATAAATTGGATCTCGCTGGTGATTTGCAGGCATTTTCAACCAGTTGGTCTGAGGCACTAGAAGATGAAAATTTTCGCGCTATTTTGCGATTATTGTTTCACCATATCTCTTCTGCTGAAACGTCACATGAATTTGCTCACCGTGGAATTGAGCGTTTATTTACTTTATGTGAACAACGTTACGGTAAACAAAGTATTGCTGAATTAGAGTGTTTATTAGGACGTTCATTAATTCGTTTAGCCCGTTAATTATTATTGATTTGATTACAGTACGTTTTACGACTAAATATTAATAGCCCACATTATTGTGGGCTATTTTGTTTGTTGCTTTAAATAACGTTATTATTTATGTCAGCAAAATAACTCTTTAAAATAAAATAATTATTAGAGAGTCTATTAAAATTTATTTTTTTAGAGTATATGCTCTGTATTTGTGATAATGCATTGGCAAGAAAAAGAGGATAAGGGTTAATACATGAGAATAAGGCCATTGATGGTAAAGCAATTGACAATTGCACTATTGGCAATTGTACCGACAGTGCATGCTGCGCCAGTGAGTTTTAATGATGCCTGGCATACTGTAGTGACAACAAATGATGGCTTAGCCGCTGATCGTGCCAGTGTTGAACAAGCGCAATATATGCAAGATGCCGCTAAAGATCTGTATTTGCCCAAAGTGACTATTGGTGCCAATTACACCCGTTTAGATAATGACATTAAATTGTCCCCTTCCGATGTTTTTGACAGCATGCCTGCTTCAAATACAGCTGCAGGCCAAGCCCTTAATAAAATTATTGCTGATCTTACACAAGCGACAGGCACTGATTTTAATTCGTTATTTACTGCTAATATCTCTGATCGTGATGTGTTTACCAGTTCGATTCGTGCGATTTGGCCGATTTTTACTGGTGGACGAATTAGCGCAGCCCAAGATATTGCCGAGGGCAAAACAGACCAAGCCAAATACATGCTAGCGATGCAGCAACAAGCCAAATTTGAAGATTTATCGCGTTTTTATTTTGGGGTCGTCTTAGCTAAAAATGTCTTACAAACTCGCACTGAAGTAGAAAATGGCTTAAAACGGCATTATCAAGATGCAGTGAAACTTGAGCAACAAGGCCAAATTGCGCGAGTTGAACGTCTACAAGCGCAAGCTGCTTACGATAAAGCTAAAGTTGAGCGTCAGAAATCATTACGAGATTTAGAAATAGCCCAAGTAGCATTAACGCAGCTATTAAAACAGTCTACCCCTGCGACACCTTCGACAGGATTATTTATTAATAATTCGTTGCCACCAATGTCAGCATTTGTAGATAAAACCTTAGCAACGTATCCGGGCTTGCGTATTTTAGATGCCAAACGTAAACAAGCGGGTGGGCTGATTGATGTCGAGAAAGGCAAATATTACCCTGAAGTTTATGTCTACGGTGATTATAACTTGCACAATAGCGGCAGTTTAGCTGCAACGATGGCTCCAGATTGGGCTGTTGGTGTTGGTGTGAGTGTACCATTGATTGATAACTCTGGCCGTTCAGGAAAATTAAGTGCAGCCCATTCAATGGTTACCCAAGTCAATCATCTACAAGCGCAAGCACAGCAAGATTTAACCGTCTTGGTTGAAAAAACCTACCGTGAAGCTAAGCAAGCACTAGAAGAATATAACGGTTTAGCATCAAGTTTATCATTGGCTCATGAAAATACGCGTTTACGTGAAAAAGCGTTTGGACAAGGACTATCAACCTCACTTGATGTGGTCGATGCAGAATTGTTTTTAGCCAGTATTAAAACCCAGCGGTTAGCTGCGGCTTATCAATATGTCGCATGTTTAACCCGCTTACTTGCCATTAGTGGCGAAATGAACACATTTAAAAACTATCAGCAACATCAAGGGATCGAGGTCAAATTATAATGAGTAAGTTAAAAGCAATTGCTATAGCTGTTCCTGTTATCGCGGTGGTTGGATGGCTCGGCTATACCTTCTGGCATGCTTACCAACCTCAACCTGAGCGTATGCAAGGTCAAATTGAAGCGCAGCAATATAATATCGCCTCTAAAGTTCCAGGACGTATTGATAAAGTATTAGTTCGTAAAGGTGATGAAGTACAACCAGGGCAATTAATTTTTACTATTTTAAGCCCCGAAATTGATGCGAAATTAGAACAAGCTCAAGCAGGTGAGCAGGCTGCTGGCGCATTAGCACAAGAAGCTGAAAAAGGGGCGCGTATTCAACAAATCGCAGCTGCAAAAGATCAATGGGGTAAAGCCAAAGCGGCGGCTGCTTTAATGCAAAAAACCTATGTTCGAATCAACAACCTTTATAAAGATGGTGTATTAGCAGAACAAAAGCGCGATGAAGTTTACACTCAATGGCAAGCAGCGCAATTTACTGAAAGTGCAGCTTATCAAATGTATCAAATGGCCAAAGAAGGTGCGCGAGTTGAAACGAAACGTGCCGCTCAAGAAAAAGTCAAAATGGCTGCGGGAGCGGTCGCTGAAGTACAAGCGTATGTTGCTGATACTAAAGTGACCAGTTGGCATAAAGGTGAAGTATCACAAGTGCTATTGCATGATGGCGAATTAGCCCCACAAGGTTTTCCTGTGGTGAATATTATCGATATTAGCGATGCCTGGGCGGTGTTTAATGTCCGTGAAGATAAACTGAAAGATTATCAAGAAGGCAAAACTTTTAAGGTTACGATTCCGGCGTTAGGCAATAAAAGTTACCAGCTAAAAGTAACTCATGTTGCTGTGATGGGCGATTTTGCAACTTGGCGAGCAACTGACACTGCCAAAGGTTTTGATATGCGTACATTTGAAGTGGAAGCTCGTCCGACTCAACCTATTGCGGGTTTACGCGTTGGTATGAGTGTCCTTGTTGAGTAATGATATGGCTATTTATTCAGCAATAAAAACCGAATGGCGCACGATTTGGCAAGACCAATGGTTGCGCGCGTTGGTGGTGTGGTTACCTGCAATACTGTTTCTAACAATGTGGGCGATTTTTGCTACTGGTATTGCGCGTAATTTGCCTGTGGGCGTGGTTGATCTCGATCATAGCCAAATGTCGCGTCAATTGACGCGGTATATTGATGCCAGTCCAAGTATGGCGGTTACTCGTCAATTTACGGATGATCATACTGCCAGTGCTGCAATGCGTGCCAATGATATTTATGCGATGGTAGTGATCCCTGATAATTATGAAAAAGACGTTAAGCTTGGTGAAGCGCCACAGATAACGACTTTTTATAATGGTCAATTTATCCTTATCGGTAAACTGATTTCTGCGGCGATGCTGCAAGTTGAAGGCACCTATAACGCCAGTGTTGAGGCAATGAGGAACATGAGTTCTGGTGCGCCTGTCCCTCTGCAAGCATTAGGGCAAGCGGTGCCTATTCGTGCTCAAATCACACCATTGTTCAATAGTAATAGTCATTATGGTCAATTTTTAGTGTCAGCTATTATTCCGTCTATTTGGCAAATATTGATAGTTGCAACTACAGTGTTGGCATTAGTACATGAAGCGCGTGGACAGGGATTGTGGCGTTGGTTAGCACACACTCCATGCCAAAAATTAGTTGGTAAATTACTGGCGTATTCGGGCTTGTTTTTAATTCAAGGTCTGCTGTTTTTATGGTGGATGTATGTGGTGCTTGATTGGCCAATGCATGGTCATTGGGGGATCTTAATTGTTGCCCAAATACTGATGGTGTTTGCTTGCCAGAGCATGGGGAGTTTGATTTATTTTGTAGCGATGGAGGCTCCGCGCGCAATGAGTTTTGTTGCGGCTTATACCGCGCCCGCATTTGCGTTTATGGGGATCACTTTTCCTGCAACTGATATGCCGATTATTGCCAAAATATGGCGTGGATTGTTGCCGGTCAGCCATTATATCGAAGTACAATTACAACAAGTTGATTATGGTACAGGTTGGTATCAAGCATCGCATCAACTGTTGGTGTTAGCGAGCTTTGTGTGTGCCTTATTGTTGGCGATGGGATTAATGTTGATGCATCGCAATAAAGCATTAGCAAAGATATCAACACAACAAGGAGACCATAATGAGCTGGGGTAACTTATTTAAATGTGAACTAAAAGCTATCTTCAGTAATTTCTCGTTATTGTTTACAGTTTTTGGTGGAGTGGTCTTTTATTCGTTTTTATACCCTCTGCCTTATATCAATGAATTACCGCGAGAGCAGCGCGTTGCTGTGGTTAATCTTGATCATAGTCAAATGAGTCGTGAATTAATTCGTATGGTGGATGCAACCCCACAAGTTGCGATCACTGAACATCTTGGCAGTATTAGTGCAGCCAAAGTGGCTTTAGAAGATCGACAAGTCGACGGTATTTTAGTAATTCCAGAGCATTTTTATCGTGATGTGATGATGGGAACCAGTCCTACATTGGCCTATGCTGGCAATGCGGCTCTGTTTTTAGTCTATGGCACCGTGGTTGAAGGTTTAAACGGCGCCGGTAATGCGTTAGGCGTTAAAGCTAAAATAGATCGAATGATGTTAACAGGTGATGGTGCAGTTGAGGCGAGTCAACATGTCACTGCGATGAAACTTAATATGCGGCCTGTATTTAATGTCACTATGGGGTATATCAATTATGTTGTACCAGCAGTGTTTGTGTTGATCCTCCATCAAACCTTATTAATTGGGGTTGGAATGATGGGAGCGACAGAAAATGAAGCACGTACAGCTGGTAAAACAGGCTATTGGGCACAATACCCGATTTGGATGGTAATGGCTGTTCGAGCAATATTGTTTAGCTTAATCTATTTACCATTAGTGATGTATTACTTTGGATTTAGCTATGTTTACTATGGGGTTAATAGGCTGGCATCGATTCATGATTTGATCATGATGACAATACCGTTTTTATTGGCAGTGATCATGTTAGGTATGGTGCTTGGTCAGTTATTACCGCGTTGTGAACTAGTCACATTGGTAGTGTTATTAAGCTCGTTACCGTTAGTTTTTAGTGCTGGATTTATTTGGCCGCCATCAGCGATACCGGCGGCGATTAACTATATTGCACAATTAGCACCGTCTACTGCGGCAATTAATGGCTTTCTTGGACTTAATCAGCTTGGTGCCAGTTTTGCGCAAGAGATTGATCGTTGGGGGCAGTTATGGTTGCAGTTTGTTGGTTTTGCAGCGATCAGCTATTGGTTAATGCGTCGAGCACGGAAATTACGCAGTTAAGATAAATAAAAAAGAGCACATAAGTGCTCTTTTTTTTGCAAATAAATGTACGCTGTTTTATATTATGAGATATCAGTAAATAAGATGTGGCAAATGTTAAATTTACAGCCACACTTATAGGTGAACTTACGTTTAAACTAGTAGGAGGTTGTTTTGAGTCATAAAGAAAAATCAAATAAAAAAGTCATGGTTGCAGTGGCAATGATGTTGTCATTAGGTGTCGTTGGCTGTGCTCAAAACCCTTATGGTGATGCTTACAATGTTGGTGAAGCTCGCACTATGCAAACTGTTTCTACAGGCACAATTACCAAACTTGATGCTGTTACAATGAGCTCTGATGGCGAAAGTACTATCGGTACGCTTGCTGGTGCTGCTATTGGCGGTATTTTAGGTTCAAAGATTGGTGGTGGCTCAGGTTCTGATATTGCCGCAATCGGTGGTGCTCTTGCTGGTGGTGCTTTAGGTAATACTGCTGGTGATGCCGTTGGTAAACGCCAAGGGGTTAACATTGTTATTAAGCTAGATAGTGGACGTACAGTTGCGGTTGTACAGCAAGTGGATCCTAATATGATCTTCCGTGTTGGTCAGCGAGTTGATATTTATCAACAAGGAAGCACAACCCGTGTTGTTCCTGCAAACTAAGCATAAAAGTTGATACATAAAAAAGGCAGTCTTCACTGCCTTTTTTATTGGCTACGATTTGAGAAAATAACGCCAATGTTTGTTTTTTGTTGGTTGGTTGTTTTAAGTGTTTATTTTTTGATATTTTCTTGTGTGTTATTTTGATTGTTTCAGTCTAAATTAGGAGGGATTTTTCGCAAACTATTATGCTGTTAGCAAATCAAATGGTGATCACGATATGCTGTTATTTTAAATTACTAAGTCTATTATTTTGAAAATTGGTATCTATTTTATATTTTATCTGGTCTGATAAGTGCGTTAATCTTGACTGTGAATGAATATTCCAAAGCTCAAATAATAACCGAATAATTAATTTGTAACTAATTGTGTCAAAGAGTACGCTGTGCGCTTTCTAAAATCCCTCTTTGAACGATCCCTATTTGATGAATAATTCAAAACTAGATGCGACTTATAAACGCCTTCGTTGGCAAATAATTATTACTACTTTCTTGACCTATACTGTGATGTATATTTCAAGAAAAGCGTTCGCTGCTGCTGCGCCATTGTTAATGAAAGATCTTGGCATGACCATGGTACAGTTTGGTTTAGCCTCATCGATTTATTATATTCTATACGGCCTTTCAAAATTTAGTTCAGGTCTTTTAGCCGATAGAATTAATCCACGTTTATTTTTAGCACCGGTATTAGTGGTAATTGCTATTATTAACGTTGGTATTGGTATGACCAATAGCGTTAGTATGTTGCTAGCATTGTATTGCTTGACAGCTGTTGTGCAAGGTTGTGGTTTTCCACCTATTGCTAAAGCAATTAGTCAGTGGTATTCAAAATCTGAGCGCGGTGGTTGGTATTCATTATGGAATACATCCCACAATGTTGGTGGTGCATTAGCGCCGTTAATTGCTTCTGCTGTTATTGCCTATACGGGTAATTGGCGTTATGCGTTTTATGTACCAGCAGCGATTACTGCGGTACAAGCTTTGATCGCCGCTATTTTGATGCGCGGTAAACCTGAAAATTACGGTTTACCCAATGTCGGTGTTTGGCGTAACGATACTAAGCAATTAGAGATCAATAAGCGCTCTGAAACTGGTTTATCAATGTGGGTAATGTTTCAACGCTACATTCTAACTAACCCTATTATTTGGTTAGCGATTGGCGGTGACTTATGTATTTATGTGATCCGTACTGTTTCAAGCGACTGGGTTAGCGTTTACTTTGTTGATGTACTGCATTGGGATCTAGTTCGTTCTAACTCATTAGTCGCTTGGTTTGAAGCGGGTGGTATTTTAGGTGGTCTGACATCAGGTATTATTTCTGATAAGTTCTTTGGTGCTGATCGCTGGAAAACAATTTTAATTTACTGCTTTGTATTAATTGCAGGTATGGTGGGTGTTGGTTTTACTATCCATATGAGCTACTTACTTGTTGCGTTATGTTTCTTTGTTATTGGTGCTGGTATTTATGCGCCACAGATGTTGTTTGCACTAGGTATTATTGAAGCCTCACACGCAGATGGTGCCGGTGCTGCAACAGGTCTTAAAGGCGGTGTAACCTATGTTGGTGCTGCGCTTGCTGGTGCGCCAATTGCGATGATTGAAAAAGCATATTCATGGAATGGTGTGTTTGTATTACTTGCCGCTATTGCTGTGACTTTGGTTATTTTGACCTGTGTTATTATTCGTGTTGATAGTAAGCGATTACCAATGTAATTCATTGATATATTAGTGAATAAAAAAAGCGACCATTATGGTCGCTTTTTAGTATCTATCGAAATACAAACTTTGTTGTTAATGTTTCAGTATTAACGAATGGAGTTCAGCATAAAGTCCATTACTGGATCGATGTCAGCTTCAATCGAAAGTGCTTTTGGCATAAAACTTGGTGTTTTTAGAATGCCGCGCTCAATTAATTCATCAAGTAATGGTTTAAATTCAAACCCTGTTTTACCGATGAATAACGAAGTTAAGTCTTCCGTTTTATACGCCTGAATAGCATCTTTTAAGCCACGTAGGTAGAGGAAGTCTTTAGTAAAACCGCCACCACGATAAGCACGTGCTGTAATAGTAAACGCTTCGTCATCACACATAGCATAATCATGACGTAGGCTATTAAAACAGTCGTTAAAGCTATCACCATTAACCATCATTTCTACAGCGACTACGCGTAACGCCAATGTTTTAAGGCGATGTAGCGGGAAACTGCCAGATAAGTGTTCACATAAAATTGCTAGGCCTTCTTGAGTGTGGGTGTTACCCGGTAAGCCTAATTGCAAAATTTTAAGTGGTTGTCTTTCAGCATTGACTGAAGTAACAAGGTGTACACCTAATTCATGATGGATCAATGCATCTAGATCACCTTGAGTAAAGCGACTATTTGGATTGACCTTGATAACCTTACCGCTCACCATCGCTCGTGCTATTAATTGCTTTGATGCAACCACTTTACAAGGGATGTCATATTCAGCAGCAGCAACTTTAAAAGCTTCTATTGCCTCTTTAGCACTGATATTCGCAGGTTGCTGTTCTTTATATTCACACGCATGCAAAATAAATTTAGCGTTGGCAATATCACGTTCATCTGGCTGACCGTAATAACGCAATGAATTATATAAAAATTCATCAGTACCAATACTGCATAATAGATCAATACGCACAGCAAGTTGATCGATGACTTTACGGTACATTTTCTGTACGTCAGCATCACGGATCGTTTCAACCGGTAAGCGATAGAGTTGCTCACGGAATTTATACGGATCTAAATCCAATTGACGGTAAGTAAACTGTGGTTGATAGCTGTATGGTTTACTTAAAAAACGTCTTTTTTCTTGCTTAAGGTTAGTTGGATTAATATAGCTAAGGGTATTAATGCCTCGCGCTATTTTATACAACTGACGGTCAAGGTTAATTACTTCTTTAGAAAGATTTGATGCAAGTACATCGCTACCTGTTAGCCCTTTGGCTTTGGTACGCTTGGTGATCGTGAACGCTGCATGTTCTGTGATCACTGTCTTCATCGATTCTTTCAATTTTTCAATAACAAGAGGGTAGGCTTCACCACCTTCTTCGTTCATGAAAATCTTTTTGACCTCAATCGGCATAATTAAGGTATTTTTGAAGTGTTGTTTAATAAAAGCAGCTTGGTAGCCAAGGCCTTTAAAAATATCATTTTCCAGTGCAATAACGTCAATGTTAGGCAGCTCAACACTGTTAAGCCCTTCTAGCAGAACATCAATTTCTTTGCGCCAGCGACGACGATTAACCTGCATGGTACCAACATTGAAAGTTGGTGTTGCAGTATCAACACGTTGGTAATTATACGAATGAATATCGTAAATTAAACATAAACCAAATTGCAGCTCTAATGTTTCAACTAAGCACTGTAGGATGCGATAGTAACTCTGGTGTTTAGCCAAGGTTATTTCACGCTCAGCATCGCTAAGCGGCGCTATCCAAACATTTTTTCCCCATGCATCATCGTAAATGCAGTTTTCAGGTGCACGGTTGAGATCATACTCATAGCGAGAATCTTCACCTTGCAACACAATTGGCAATGAAGAGATGAAATCACCAGTAAAGGGATCTTCTTCAAAATAACGTTCTTCTTCTGTCAACGCACATTGCGTTTGCAATGATTGACGCAGATTGTGGCCGTTATGGACTGCTGTTGCTATGTAGGGCTGATATTCACTAATGCGAATCATCAAACTACCATCATCAAGGTGTGCTTCAAATGGCGTAAGACTACGAATCTTATCTAAAATTTCTAACTCAGTAAGCTGCATCTGCAATTACCTTCCGAAAATCATTTTTGCGGGCAATGCCAACTTCTTTAGCGATCACCACACTTTCTACAAAATCAAGCACATTACGCTGAAGTTTTACGCGATTTAAACGGTTGATACGCGTAATACCGCCAGGGCTTAGTACATTAACTTCCACTAATTTACCGTTAATAACATCTAAACCAACGAAGTAAAGACCATCGCGCACCAATTTCGGTCCAATGTGCTTACAAAGTGCTAATTCTTGTTTGGTTAAAACGTGTTTTACTTCGCGACCGCCAGCATGAATATTTGAGCGTACATCGCCTTCTGCTGGAATACGACGCATCGCACCAATAGGTTCGCCATTTAGTAGCATAATACGCACGTCACCTTGTTCTGCACCTTCAATGTAGTCTTGCAGAATAACGTAGTTCTGATCGTCACCGATGTAGAAATCAAGCAGTGATTTCACACTTGATTTGGCACTTTTTTCAATCAAGATTACGCCTTTGCCGCCGTAACCGTTTAATGGCTTCAGGATCATACGATCTTGCGGAGACTCATCAAGAACACGTTCAAGGTAATCACGGTTTTTAGATACATGAGTAACAGGAATAAATTCTTTGTTTGGATCGGGTAATGACGCAGTATAAAGTTTGTTATTTGCGACACGTAGACCATCAATATCGTTAACGATAAAGGTATGGTCACGCACTGAATCAAGGAAGTTCAATGCCATGGTATCTAATGGTGGGTTAGCACGCATAAAAATAACGTCAAAGCCCGCAAGTGGTAACTCGGCGTTATTAAATTCAGCTTTACGGTAGAAGCTTGGAATATTGTTTGAGACTTCACCTTTTTTTAATACGTTACAGAAAGCAATTGCCATACTGTCGCGCATGGTTAAGTTACTCGGTGTTGTGATTGCAACCGTGTGACCGCGGCTTGCGGCTTCATGAATCAAACGTAAAGTAGAATCGTTTTCTGCTTCAACGCGTTCCCACGGATACATAACAAAACAAATTTTCATAGCTATACCAAAAAGAGGCCTGTTAAATTTTTACAGGCTAATATAAAGAAATAAGCCATCACACTAAGTGGGATGGCTTCATTTTATTGGCGATTGTTTTGAAAAATCCGTTTTAAAAGTGAAAACTAATAATCGAGATCGTTATCAGTACCACTATCGCTATCATCATCATCACCGTATGAGCCGGTTGTATGAGCGCGTTGTGAAACACATAATGTATAACTACGTGTTTTATGACTGGTATGGTTTAGGTATTTAATCCAGCATTTTCCAAACTCAGACACGGCTTGTTGTTGACCTTGTACTTCAGCTAAAAACTGAACTTCAGAGTCATCAATAGGTTGTGTTGTTCCGTCAAAAAGTGCTCGCATAGAACGTCCATAGTTTTCTAATACGCTGGTTTCACTAATAGTAAAAACCCCAGAACGGTTAAAGCCGCGTGGGAAGTTTTTATCGTCGTAAAATTTACCTTCACTTCTCATTCATAAAGTCCTTGATGTGATTTGAGCTGATATTTATCCAGACTTGCAAGGTTGTAAATCAATTATTTTTTATTGTTAAGATGAAAATATTTGATTAATATTCAGCGCTAATAGGTTGTACTATTTCGCGGAATATAAACATTGAATCAATTCGCGATATAATGACTTATATATACCGTTATTTTTCTATTTAACCTACTCTTATTATTGAGAATTTTGCCGTGGATACCGAATTACTTAAAACGTTCTTGGAAGTTACCAAAACACGTCACTTTGGTCGTGCTGCCGATAACTTATATTTGACGCAATCAGCAGTCAGTTTTCGTATTCGCCAACTTGAGTCACAATTAGGTAATCCATTATTTTCTCGCCAACGCGGAAATGTGCACCTTACCGCCGCTGGTGAACGTTTGCAGCCTTATGCTGAAGCTATTTTGCAAACTTGGGGACGAGCAAAACAAGATGTAGCCTTAACCGATAGCTTAAATACGCAATTGACGATTGGTGCATCACCGTTATTTTGGGAATTTGATGGTATTTCTGCTTGGATTAATCGTATTTACGCGACAGTGCCAGGACTTGCTTTACGTTTAGAATCCGTTAAACGAGAAGGAATGGCAAAACGGTTGTTTGATAAAAGTATTGATTTGTTTATTACCAGTGAGCCGCCAAAAATTGAAAACTTACATGTTCAAAAAGTACGCGACTATCAATTACAGTTAGTGTCTAATCAACCACACTGTAATGTACATAGTGTGCGTGATATGCCACTTATTTATCTTGATTGGGGGACACGATTCTCAGTCGAGCATAGTCGTATCCCTGAGTTACAGCGTACGCCAGTATTACATACCCATTCTTGTAAGATGGCGCTTGATTATATTCTTTCCAATGGCGGCGTCGGCTATTTCCCTTCACCAGTAGTTGCAAAAAGTGCTGCGTTAGGCGAATTGTATGTTGTTGAAGACGCACCAATTATGGAGCAGAGCTTATATGTGGTTTGGCGTGAAGCTAACGATAAGGAAGCATTAATTAATGCAATTATCGATGTACCATTCAAGAATGTGATCGAAAGCATTTGATTGAAACAATTTGTTGTTACCAGCAAAATAACTTGTTGTACGGAAGTGAATTCCTGAATTAGTCTAAGAAAAAATGCTACTGGGGTAAGAAACAATGAACTATGGACCGGATTGTCTGTCATGTTTTTTACATTAACTTAGTACTGTTTTGTCACAATAGAACATTACAATTGCCAGTGTTCTATTTTAATAATTATCTACTCTGGATGTAGTTCAGGAAACGCAAATGGCTAAGTTAAACCAAAAATTTCACAAAGGCAGCAAATCAAAATTCAATTCTGAGTTTGGAGATGATTTTCAGGATTTAGATCTGCAATCTCGTGGTAAGAAGAAACGTCGTGTGACACGTTCGCGTTTCGATAGTCCGGAGTATAGCGATTTCGATTATTAATAGTGATGTGCATTTCACGATAAAGATCGGCAATTAAGTATTAAAAAAGGCGTACCTAGATGGGTACGCCTTTTTGTTATCTAACTATCACAGTGTATAAGCTGTGGTAACAAACGATAATGATAGGCTCGTTACGATTGACTTTTTTGTTCACTTAACGTGGCATAACGGTGTAATAATTCAGTTAATACACTGACCCAGCCAAATGCATTATCTGGTGCGTTAGTAAGAATTTTTTCAACTTCTGCACAATGCTGCTCTAGAGTGACTGCTTCTTCAAGCTGAAAAGAAATAGCATAAAAATGCCATAACAATAAGCGGATCATGCGCTCGCTGTTTTGTTGAGCATTATCAGAATCAGAAAATGCAATATTCACTTCCCCTAATGCAATCGCCGTCATTCGTAGCATCGCATCAAATTGGGTTGATTTTAAACGTTCTTCGCTGTCAATTTCTTCTTGATCAAAGGTAAATATTTCCTGCATCACATCTTCTGGTACCATACGACCGATTACGCGAAGGCTAAATTCTTCTAATTCATGTCGCGGCATGGTTAAAAGGCAGTTTAAAGTGTAATCACGTTGCATATAATTTCTCGCAGATACCACGACGCTGATCTGGATTGATCATCGCCGAATAAATAAAGAAGCGTATTTTGGAGTATTTATACCCAAAAGGCTAATAAAACCCAAGCTGATAGATTAACTTCAAAATATCTGACAACGTGATGACAACCAAAATTACATATTAAGTTATAGTAATTCTATTTTAAAATCAGTGTGCAGACACTGGTATCATTGAGCGAATGCTTTACCAATATACGTTGGCTGCCACAGAGATATAACGTGGTAATGACGAACTTATTACATTGAACAGGCTTATGACGTCAAATAATCAACAATCACCCCCTCAAGCACCCCAAATAAAGAAAAAACGTAGTGTTATTGTACGTGCCTTAATTGGTGCGACATTAGTTGGTACTGCGGGTATGGCTTATTTAGGTTACGACTTAAACCAACAAATTAGTGCTAAGTTTGCAGGCCAGTTATGGCAGTTACCTTCAGTTGTCTATGCACGTGAGATGGCATTACAGCCTGGTGCGCCAATAACTTACAATACGTTGGTGAATGAACTTAAAGTTTTAGGTTATCAAAAAGTGGCTAAGCCAGATCAGAGCGGCGAGTATGCAGCTAATGGTTGGAAAGTTGATTTTGTCCGTCGACCATTTAACTTTAAGGAAGGGCCTGAAGGCGCGCGTCATGTTTCAGTGTCATTTAATAATGACAGTATAACTCGCATCATGGATTTAGATTCTAATAAAGAACTTGGCTTTTTACACATTGATCCAAAGATGCTAGGTATGCTTGAAGCACATTCAGATGAGCAACGTATTTATTTACCTGAAGATAAAATGCCGAAGCTACTCGTTGCGGGTTTAATCGATACTGAAGATCGCCATTTTTATGAGCATGATGGTATTTCTTTAGTGGGTATTGCGCGAGCATTTATTGCCAATATTAAAGCCGGCCATACCGTTCAAGGCGGTAGTACGCTAACGCAACAGTTAGCGAAAAATATGTTTTTAAGTAGTCAGCGTACATTTTGGCGTAAATTTAAAGAAGCTTACATGGCGATTATCATTGATACCCGTTATGGCAAGCAAGAAGTACTTGATGCTTATATGAACCAAGTTTATCTGGCTCAGTTTGGTGGCCATGGCATACATGGTTTTGCTTTAGCATCACGTTATTATTTTGATCGTCCGTTATCAGAGTTACGAGTTGATCAATTAGCATTGTTAATTGGTATGGTAAAAGGGCCAACATATTATAATCCTTGGCGTCATCCAGAGCGTGCTAAAGACCGTCGAAATATCGTATTAGAATTAATGAATAAAGACGGTGAGATTAGTGATAAAGCTTATCAAGCTGCAATTAAACTGCCGTTAGATATTCAGAAAAAAGGCCAATTGGCGAAACGTCAACCTGCCTATTTTGATCAAATTAAAGCAGAACTAGAGCAAAAAGCAGGCGCTGCGTTTGAAGCTGGTAAAGGTTTACGCATATTTACCTCACTTGATCCTCAATCACAAAAATTGGCTGAAGCTGCAGTGGCTAAAGTGATGCCTGAGGTACAAAAACGTGCTGGTAAAGATTTACAAACGGCAGTAGTGATTGTTGATCGCACTACCGGTGAAATCCGCGCCATGATTGGCGGTGATAAACCAGGATTTGCAGGTTATAACCGTGCAATTAATGCTCAGCGCCAAGTTGGTTCAGTTATTAAGCCAGCGTTATACCTTTCTGCATTAGAAGATCCGGCACGATTTAGTTTAGCGAGTTCATTAAAGGATCAGCCGTTATCAATTAAGATGCATGATGGTGCTACATGGAGTCCACGTAATTACGATCGTAAATACCGTGGTGAGGTGCCATTATTTGTCGCATTGGCTAAATCGTATAATGTGCCAACGGTTAATTTAGGTATGGCGGTCGGTGTTGATAAAGTAACAGATACACTGACGAAATTAGGGATTCCACGTGATGATATTCCTCAAGTGCCGTCATTATTCCTAGGTTCAATCACATTGTCACCGTTAGATGTTGCTCAAATGTACCAAGGAATTGGTAATGAAGGTTATTTAGCGCCATTAACAGCTTTAAATGCTGTGGTTGATGAAAACGGCAAGGTGCTATATCAAAACTGGCCCAAAGCAGCTGAAGTTGTGCCACCACAGGCTGCATGGTTAACAATGTTTGCACTGCAAGATACGGTTAAATTTGGTACTGCTCATTCACTGAATAAATTGTTCCCTAATACCCATTTAGCAGGTAAAACGGGTACTACCAATAATGGTCGCGATAGTTGGTATGTAGGTATTGATGGCCGTGAAGTGGTCACTGTTTGGATGGGGCGTGATGATAATAAGAGTACTCACCTAACAGGCGCAAGTGGCGCGTTACGTCTTTATACTGATTATATTCAGCACCGTAAACCTGAACCATTATTGTTACGTCAGCCAGCAAATATTGAAGCTGAAAATTATAAAATAGCCGCTGATGGTGAATACATTCCAAGCTGTACTGGTAACACAAGAATGCCTATTTGGGATCCGCATGGTGATCTTAGACAGAATTGTCAGGCAGAAAAAGTGAAGCATAAAGTTGAAGGATTCTTCAATAAATTGTTTAACTGGTAACTAAGTACTTACTATCTTTAAGCCTCCTATAATGGAGGCTTTTTTATACCGATTAGATTCGTTTTATAATGGCTAATTGGGTAGAATATTCGTCTGAAATTTAAATGAGTAAACCGTAATGCGTTTTTTAACATCGTCAGTTCATGCTGATTTAATCAATACCGATCTTCACTCACCGACATTAACGATATATCACCGTCAAGCAACACGTGCAATTGTACTCAATGGTGACAATATTTTGATGTTATATACTGCCCGTTATGATGACTATACCTTACCTGGTGGCGGTATTGATGCTGGTGAAGATCAGCGGCAAGGATTAATTCGAGAATTAGAAGAAGAAACGGGAGCGACTAATATTCATGATATTGAACCATTTGGTTTATATGAAGAATTTCGACCTTGGTATAAACCTGAACATGATATCGTCCACATGGAATCGTTTTGTTATGTATGCAAAATTGATCCGCAATTAGGGCAAACACGGTTAGAAGATTATGAGCAGAAAAATGGTATGAAGCCAGTATGGATCAATATTTATGCTGCAATAGCCCATAATGAAAAGACCATGCAAGGTTCTGATAAAAAAGGGATGTCGATTGAGAGAGAAACCTTTTTATTGAAGCGTATTGTAGCTGAATTATTAGTAACACCTACAATGCAACCATAAAAAAAGCCACAATAATCATAGTATTATTGTGGACGAGAGTAGGGTGTTATTTATTGATGATGCGCTTAAAAGTAACAGTGTGGTTATCTGAACTTAAGATCAAAGTATTATTGTTGACTAAAAATTTAGATGGTCCTATCAGCATTTGCTTTACAAAGCCATCAACCGTCGCTTGTTCATTTTGAATACACATCTTTTGAGTTGATACTAAATTTTTAGTGGTGAGATCTTGAGTTGTGAGACGTATTTTACCTGTTAACGTATTACAACCAGTGTAGCTAACATTAAGATTTTTATTAATCTGTAGTTTTGGTTTAGTCGCCAAAGTATCGACAGGTTGGGTATAACCATCGATTGAACTCACTGTCCATGTATTAACAAGATCCGCTGCATTTTTAGGTGAGCTTGCACAACCCGTTAATATGGTTGCAATAAATAGTGTAGTTAGTAGCGTTTTTCTCATGGATATTCTCTTAATCTTATATGTGATTTTACTTTAAGGTGTTGAGATTTAAGTGTTGGTAATCAGTAGATAGGTAGAGTTACAAAAAGCGTTAATTGATTACCAATCATATCCGTTTGGTACCAGTGAAAAAACGGACACTAAGTGTGACAAAGATCTCGAAAAATGTAAATGTTCAGTTGTTAAATTATAGATTATTAATCGAGTAATTTTTTACGGATACATGCTATTTTTCACATCATAAATTATGCTATATGCGTATCAGTCCGAGGTTTGTCATTTTTGTAACGACAGCCATAAATAAGTGCTCAATCTCATTGGTGGACAACTATGTTTCAAAAACAACATCTTATTCAATTAGCAAATATGAAAATGCCATTTGGTAAATATGCAGGCCGAGTGCTCATTGATTTACCAGATGAATATTTATTATGGCTTCAAAAGAAAGGTTTTCCAGAAGGGCAGTTAGGGATATTAATGGCACTAGCATTAGAGTTTAAAATCGAAGGGTTAGAATCAGTTATTCGTCCACTACGACAAGATTAATAAAGGAATGAAGAGTGAATAATCACCGTATATGGTCAGGCATGGTTGCCATTATCATTGGATTGCTACTGACAGGGTGTGCGCAACAAGTGCGACCAACACTGACATCGCTAACATTTATTGATCCCAATTTTAAACGTTGTGTATTTGCACAAGGTAAAAAAAATATCGATCAAATCACAACATTAAAATGTAGTCATTTTAATATTCGAGATGCACGAGAAGTACGCTATTTAACTCATTTAACAACATTAGATTTGTCATCAAATCAATTAACCTTTGTTGATATTAGTCATAATCCAAAATTGCAGGTGCTAAGTGTTGAACACAATAAATTAGCCTATTTAAATATTAGCCATAATCGACAATTGAAGATTGTTAATGTCAGTTTTAATCGCTTAAAAACATTAGACGTTAGCCATAATCCTTTACTGACCTACTTAAATTATGGTGATACATTAATTAAACACGTTGATATTAGTCATAATCCTCATTTGATGACACCTTTTAAGATGATCAATGTACCAAACGGTCCCACAATAACGGTAGAGTAATATGTTAAAAGCCATTCACCATGTCGCGATTATTTGTAGTGATTACGCACGTTCAAAAGCGTTTTATTCGCAGTTATTACAACTAGAAATTATTTGTGAAACCTATCGTGAAGATCGTAATTCGTATAAATTAGATCTAAAATTGCCTGATAATACTCAAATAGAATTATTTTCATTTAATGGTGCGCCTCTGCGTCTAAGTTACCCTGAAGCTCAAGGTTTACGTCATTTAGCTTTTGCTGTTGATGATCTGGCGCTGACAGTCGATTATCTGCAACAGAATGGGGTGGAGGTTGAACCGATTCGTATTGATGATTTAACCGATAAAGCGTTTACTTTTTTTAGTGATCCAGATGGATTGCCATTAGAGTTGTATCAGGTTTAATAAATAATACGCTAACTGTATATACAATATGGATTCAAATGATATCTTTAACTAACAACTATATGCATGAGTGTGTATAGTTGTTGATAGTTATCGATGATCAGGGATGAAATTAATGCGTAGGATTATTTTTAATCAAAAGGGTGGAGTAGGTAAATCAAGTATTACTGTTAATTTAGCCGCAATCAGTGCAGCTAAAGGCTATAAGACATTAGTGATTGATCTTGATGTTCAAGGAAATAGTAGTGCTTATTTAGGGGTTGATATTAATCAGCCTAATGATAAAACTATGGCTGAAGTTTTAAACCAAACCGCATCATGGTTTGCGGTTTCGACACCTATTAGCCATTATCCTCAACCAACAGCTTACGATAATTTATTTATTATTCCTTCTAGTCCAAAACTTGATAAATTAGAAATTGAACTAGAACGGCGTTATAAAATATATAAACTCCGTGATGTACTCGATGCGTTAGAGAATGATTTTGATCGGGTTTATATTGATACGCCACCTAATTTAAATTTTTATACCAAGTCGGGTTTAATCGCAGCGCATAAGCTTCTTATTCCTTTTGATTGTGATAATTTCTCTCAGCAAGCGTTAATCAAAGTAATGGATAATTTAGCAGAGTTACGTGATGATCATAATCGTGATTTAGAGCTAGAAGGGATTGTGGTTAATATGTTTAACGCACAAGCAAAGTTTCCTCGGCAGATTATTGAAGAGATTAAAACTCTTGGTTTTCCTGTTCTGACGCCTTATTTACCGCAATCTATCAAAATGAAAGAATCACATTATCAACAGCGACCAATGCTACATTTGGATCCTAAGCATAAGTTAACTGAACAATTTATTGCGTTATATGATGGTCTTGAAGCTGCTGTAGCAATCAATACCAATATATAGTTGAAGAGTAAATTTAATGGTAATTCGCGTTGAATTACCATTAATAATTATATGGCTGCTGCTGGAAAAGTACGTTCATATTCTTCCATGAAATCACGACGAATATCCTGTTCAAGATGAGTTGCACGCTCTGTTGGACAGAAAATCATAAAATGAACGATTTGTTCGCCAGTTGTTGAGCTACTGATATGGACATGCGGTTCTGAACCTGGAAGATCGACGCCTGCATGTTTTTCAATCACACTATTATAACGGCGAGCGACGTCAATAAAATCTTCACTGTGATGATCAATCTTAGCAATAATTGTCGGTAATAAAGGATAGAGGTTAACAAAGTCTCTGACGACGATAGAAAAGTTATGGTAGACATAGCGTTTCATAAAATTGAGATTTTTTACAGGGTAAGTAAAAAACATACTATTAGGTAACGTCGCTGTTTTTCCTGTGTAATGGTATTGTCCATGGTGGAGATCTATCTCTTGAATAACGGTTGCCATCATATTATGTTCAATTACTTCACCGCATATTTTTCCGACTTCGATCCAATCACCAATCCGAAAAGAGCGTGAGCTGGCACGTTGTATTGAACCAGTAAAACAAAGAATGATTTCTTTTGAAGCAACAACAATAGCAACAGCAATTGCTGTTACTGACAGTGCAAATTCATTAATTTCTGAGCGCCATAATAGAAATAGCACCACGAGTGTTAGAATAAAGGTACCGTTTTTAGTACGAGACATCCATTTTCGCTGTGTTTCTGTAACGAAAAACTCATCACCACGTACTTGAGATAGGATAAGACGTCGAACAATAGCGATAAATGCTATAATTAATACGGTAAAAAGAAGTTTATTCATCAATAAATAGGTGAATATTTCAGTTATTATATCCATGAATCCCTTTATATGTATGGTTTTAATGTATCAATATAACAAAAGTATCATGTTTTTACGATTAAAATTAGTAATAAAATTATTTTTTGAGGCTATCTGCTTTATATATTCATAATGGTTGTCTTTGATAACATAGAGGTATTTTTGTAAATTTATAAAGTTTTATATTAATTTATCTTTTATACTTCGGTTTTTTATATCAAATAATTAGTGTTAGTGTTTTAATTATTTGTTTTATTAATATAATAGCGCGCTAAATACAATCATTGTTTATTGTTCCCACTTATTTATAGAGCGCGTGATGAGTTCAACATTACTTTCATTTTTAATTGCTTCGTCTGTATTAAATCCTACTGTTAATAATAATCATACACATGAATTAAATGTAGATAATAATTTAACAATTGTTACCCCCAAGACAAGTAACAAAGTATTAACCAATCCTGGTATTGGTTTTACAGAATTACAACGCGTTGTGAGTAATGATCCTGAAAATCCGTTTTATGAAGATAAGCCTGTCCCATCTTATCCAGATACCAGTACCATGTATTATCGTTGGTATTGGGATCAATTAACAACGGCAACCGATCCGCAGTTAAATAAAAAAATGCTTGAGGAAAAAATTGATAGTGTTTTAAAAGTTGCTGCAACGGTAAATAAAAAAGTAGTGATTCGTTTTATGGCATTGCGTGGTAAAGATGATCCTATTTATGATGCCGATGTGAATAAAGACAGCAGTGGAATTCCTTGCTGGTTAGTTCAAGAATTATATGGTCATGGTTTACATGGTACTAGCTGTCATCTATCAGATGAAGAGGCAGTAAGTATGTTTAAAAATCCGTGGTTTATTTATCGTATGAAGCAATTTCTTGATGCTTTAGGTAAACGCTATGATAATAATAAGACATTATTACGTATTGATATGGGAATGGTTGGAACCTGGGGTGAATGGAACCTATCAGGTTATGCTCCATCAACAAGTCAGAGTGTAGGTTTAACCGATAATGGCTATACATTACATGATTTAGAGCCTTATATTAATGAGTTATCTCATGCTTTTCCACATACGCCAAAAACGATGTTAGGTACTAATAAAGGTGATTTTCTTAGTTATGCTACGAGCCGTGGTTTTGGTTGGCGAGTTGATTGTCTTGGTGATTGGGGCAAAGGTTGGAGTGAGATGCAAGATGGCTATCCTGGATTGATTGCTCATGCATCAGATATAAAAAAAAATGCCACACCTGATGTTGAGTTTAATCAACGTTGGAAAAAATCGGCTGTAGATTTCGAAATTTGTCAAAACGCACTTCAAGATTGGAGTTATATTACTAACCCATTACATCTTACTTATGATCAAGTTCAGCAAACATTTGATTTTGCACTAAAACAGCATGCATCGTTGATTAATGCTAAATCTCATCCTATTCCTGAAATATACCAACCTTTGATTACAGATTTTTTAAATAAATTAGGATATAGATATCAGCTTAATGAAATTAGTTATAATCAGAATATTTCTCAAAATGGAACCTTAACTATTAATAGCCAGTGGCAAAATTTAGGTGTTGCGCCAAGTTATACCAATTATCCCGTAACATGGCGACTACGCACAGCAGACGGTAATATTGTTGGTTATTATACTTCTAAGGCTGATATTAAAAACTGGTTACCTGCCGATGATTTTGAAGATAAATCTCCGATATATAAAGTATCAGATCATTTCAAACTTGGAAGTCAAATAGTAAAAGGCCAATATTTTCTTGATGTAGGATTAGTTGAGAAGAATACCCATATAGCTAAAGTGTTATTAGCAAATGATACCAAAATGACAACAGACAATGGTCAATACTATGTTGCTATTAATAAAAATGATGATGATGAAATTGATCATCAATACGTACCGGATAACAATGGCCAATACGTACCAGATAGTCGCGGTCAATATGTACCAGACAACCGTGGTCAATATGTACCAGATAATAGTGGTCAATATGTATCGAATAAGTACAATCAATATGTTCTAAATAGTCGAAGTCATGATACGCAAGATAAAAAAAATAATAGTGTCGAGAATTATATTAATAACTATGGTGTGTATTTACAGCATCACAATGTTAAGTACATGATGTATTTTTATTTGGATGGAAAAAGTCAACAATATATCCAACAACAAAATAATATCGGTCGCTGGCATGAAATAGCAACTGTTAATGTGATTTAGCTTTTGTGTGAAATAGACAAATTGATATAGTTTTATTAGATGATTATTAATTGTTTTATTAACATATATAAAGCATTAAAATCTATAGCATACTGTCATTATTCAATACAATTAGGGATGTAATAATGCATATATTTACTGATAGAAAACATATCATTATTGATACTCGTTCAGAAGAAGAGTTCATTGAACATCATATTGACAACAGTGTTTTTGTTGGTTTTCATGGTGCAGGATTTAAATATTGGTTAGAGCTTCTATTACCAGATAAAAATATTGATATTGAAGTAATTTGTGATGAGCAATATTGTCAAAAAATTGTATCAACCATAACTAGTTTGGGGTACACAAACGTTTCTGTGATGACGAATGTAATGGAAGCTGCTCCATTGGTGACTATACCATCGTTATCAAATGTGGATCACAAGGTGTTAGATTTACGCCAGAGTGATGAATCTCAAATGGATAGTGACTATTTACCTGTGACTGAAATTATTCAAGGCAAGCCTCAGTATAGTGAATCACCTTACATTGCGCACAGTGATAAAAGTTATCGTTCTTTAATTGCTGTTTCACTATTGAAATTATTGGGATTCTGTAAATTAATATATGTTGATAAGCATGAGCTAGAACAACAAAAAAAATTAAAATAATCAGAATGAGTTTGATGAGATAAAACAGAAGTGCATAAAAACACTTCTGTTTTTTTATTGGTTTTATTCGTTAATTAACGACCAAGAAATGCATAACCAGTTGTAAATGCAGCTTCCTGGAATTGACGTAAACCTGTTGCACGGAAATCAATTGCCATAGGGTTGCGCTTTAATTTCTCTTTGATGTCAGCATTAGACATGAAGTTAACATCAAGACCATCAATTAATTGAATAGCTGATTCAAGCTTGAAGCCGACAGAGCTTCCTGCAAATTTTCCGCGTGTTTCGCGAGTTCGGATCACTACTTTTTCAACTTTGTAGTCATCAAGTAGTTTCTTAAATGCAAATTGGAAATCTCTCATTTTTTGGTTATCAAGAGAATTATCCATGATGAACTTCTGAGTACGACACTCTGGAATGCCGATCATTCCGCCATCTAAAGTTAATAGGCAAATAATAGCTTCATTGCTGCGTAGTTCAACTGAACAAATTTTCATGTTTATACCTGAATCATAATATTTTGGTCGTTATTGTAGGCTAAAAAGCGATTAGCTGTTAG
This sequence comes from Photobacterium andalusiense, assembly GCF_900185625.1. Lineage (GTDB taxonomy): Bacteria > Pseudomonadota > Gammaproteobacteria > Enterobacterales > Vibrionaceae > Photobacterium > Photobacterium aquimaris. Next base: position 84,698 of record NZ_FYAJ01000003.1, on the reverse strand, counting down.
TGCCGATTGCATTTTTATCGTTGTTTGAGTTAGCGCGGTCTAATGAGTAAGCCTTCGTAAACACCAATTTAAGCATGTGACTAAAATGAATAACATCAGTAGGTGCAATTTTTTGTAATGATGCGCGTTGCATGATTTTATGATGAACTTCATCGCAAAAATCAAATTATTTGAAGATTACTAAAAAAGTAATATGAATAATTGTTATAGGGTATTTAACATGTGAAGAGGTAATAGTGGCAATATTTAATGATTGTTTAAGCATAATATCAGTTCTTTTTTGTAGAAAGAATAGTGTTGATACAGTAGAGCTAGATTCAGTTAGTAATGATATGCTGCCTTCCGTGAAGCAAGCAATCATGCACTTAGGGCTATTATTGATAGTCATGGTTGTTTCAAGTAATGCAAGAGCCGACAGTAATCATTCATTATTACCTCAAGATCCAGCTTGGATCACTGGTAAACTCATTACGGGGTTTACGTACCATATATTGCCAGTTGATGAGCAAAGTGATCGAATACAGTTATACCTACGCATTAAAGCTGGCTCTGTGCAAGAAACAGAACAGCAACAAGGTTATGCTCATCTGCTTGAGCATATGGCTTTTAATGGCACCAAAAATTTTCCTAAAAATAAAATCATAAGACTCTTTGAGCAAGCAGGTTTAGTGTTTGGTCGTGATCTTAATGCATTTACGAGTTTTGATAATACAGTCTATCAATTAAGTATTCCTACAGGTAATGAGCTATTATTAAAACAAGTTTTGCAATATTTAGCTGATATAAGCTATCAGATAAATTTAAATCAAGCTGAAATAACGAAAGAAAAAGGCGTTGTTCAAGGTGAAATTTATGCTCGCGCCAACTTATTAGATAATCCTTATATCGCATATATGGATAATTTCGGTGAAGGGACTAAATATCAATACCAGAAAATAGTAGGTACAGTAAATAGCATAGAGAAAGCCACACAAGCCGGCCTTAAAGCATATTATAATAGCTGGTATCACCCTGAAAATATTGAACTTTTAATTGTGGGTAATGTAAAAGAAAATACTACAGTTCAGTTAATTAATGAATATTTTTTAGCGTTTAAAGGCGATCATCAATTACAGCTAAAACAGCCACAACGCATACCTAGCTTCAAGCAAACTCCTTTTACAGTCGCGAGTCCACAGATAAAAGTAGAAACCTCATCATTGGTATTTAATTTGCCTGATTATAAATATAAAACCTACCATGATGATTATAAAAATAGATTAATTATTTTTGTAAACCAACTGCTCAATTATCGTTTAACACGAAGTAATGAGTTAAAAAAAACACCCTATAATCACGCATTTTCTTATATAGGTACACCTAATGATGGCGGCAATAAGTGGGTTTATTCATTGGGTGTTAATCATGATAACTCTTTTAACAATAGAAGCGGAGCAATAAACTTTTTAGCAAGTGAAGCTGCAAGATTACAACAATATGGTTTCACAAATGAAGAGTTTAAGCAGCAAAAAGCGTTATTAGCATCACAGATAAAAAACGCCAATATTGATTATAGAAATAAAAAATCAGTAGATATCATCAATGAAGCGTTAAATTCATTAATGCACAATAAAACCAATATTTCTCCATCTTTAAATAATATTTTAGCTAATGAGTTTTTAGCTAAAATACGCTTAGATGAGATTAATAGTTTTACGAGTGAAACACTAGTTAAACCACAATTTAGCGCATTTTATACCCAAGGATCAGGGACGCAAGATACCGTCAAAATTATTGCTGACATTCAGCAGACTTTTTTGACGAAGCAGAGTCTACCTAATGATAATTTAGTCATTGCGAGTAAAGCATTAATCGCCAACTTACCAGCTGTAGGCAAAATAGTTAAGAGTAGTGAACATCCTCAATATTATATGCAAGAGTTACATTTAGATAATGGTGTCGCAGCTTTATTACAGCCTGATTCTAGTGCTAATGGAAAAGTGTATTTAGAATTTTCAGCACCAGGGGGCATTACAGCGCTTGATCCTAAAAGTAGAGCAGCAGCTGTTGCGCTTACAGATATATATTTGAACAGTGGCTTGGCTGAGATGACAGGTCAGCAAACAGCCCAATTATTTCAACTCAATAATACTCAGTTAACGCCTTATATTAGTAATACCACGCAAGGCTTCACTATTGAAACGGCGGCAGACAAATTAGAGTTTGCGATGTCGAGCATTTATGCCGCAATGTTAAACGGAAAAATTGATGACACCGTGTTTAAGCATGTTAAGCAATCAATGATTCAATGGACGAGAAATAATGATCCAAACTTTCAGTCTATAACCAAAGGAGATTTGTTTTCACATAACCCTTATGAAGGTAAGTTATCACTTAAACAGTTATATGATCTTGATAAAGACAAAGTTGAAGCTGTATATAAGCAGTTATTTGGTCATGCAAATGGTTATAAATTAACTTTAATTGGTGATTTTGAGCCGTTGCAAGCTAAAGCTTTAATAGCAAAATACATAGGCAGCTTACCTAAAGGTAAAAAACACCAATATACAATTAAAAAACAACCCGTTTTAAATAAGAAGGTTAGTTTAAAAAGGGAAATTAATAAATTAAATCGTGCTGATCTAGTCTTTGATTTTATCTTTGAGGCCACTGAACCTAATATTAAGGATATATACGCATCAGATCTTATATCTAGGGTCTTACAGAGAAAAATGGTTAACAATGTTAGAGAAGAACTATCACTGACTTATTCGCCTAATGCTTGGTGTGGCTTTGCAACACCAGGAAGTAATTATGCTCGATGTCAGATTAATGTAGTAACTGATAAAAAAGATGCTGATAAAGGCGTTGAGGCGGTAGAACTTGCTCTCAAAGATCTTTATCAAACTGGAGTCTCACAGTCTGAGTTAGATGAGCATAAAAAAGCGTTAGTTTTAGCGATGCTTGATAATGATAAATTTCCGCAACAACGGGCGTGGTTTGTTCACCGAGATTTTATTAATGGTTTTCCTATTGGTTCGGTATTAGAGCCGCAAGCAGTAGTTGACGAGATTGATAAAGCTTATATTGACTTACTAATAAACCGTTATCTAAAAGATGCAGGGCAAGTTACTTTAACTGTATTACCATAGCGGTGTTTTAGTTAAATAAGGAATATAACACTAGAAAATAGTTCCATGTTTTTATATTCACGACGTTTTTAATCAGTGTTATCTCATCGATAATAGTGAAATAGGGAAGGGAATAATCACATTTGTTCTGTTTTTCTTTACGGCACTTTTTAGCAAACTAAGTATAGTTTCTATAGAGGAGAGTCAGTATGACTACAACCAATGTGATGTCGCAGTTTTTCCTTCAACGTCTTAATGATACTGAAAATAAAGAAGAATATGATGCAATAGTCAAAATGCTAACATTATGTAATTGGGTTCCACGAGCTAAAGATGAAGCGCAATAAGCGTGCAGTAAAAAAGCAGCCAATAAAGAACGCTATTGGCTGTTTAAATATTATTCGTGTTAGCTACGCTTAGCTGGAGTGTATGAGCGACCTGCAGCTTGGTATGTTTCTTTATCGTTAATTTCAAATGTAGTGTAGAAGAACCATGCGATAAAACGCATTAATTCATCATTAGCATTCATTACCCACTCGGCAAACTCTTCTTCTTCACCTTGGTCGTTTTCTTGAGTGAAAACGTGGTAAATACGCTGTTGTCCATCGATTTCAGCAACACTAAAGTGACCAATCATTGCTGCTGCTGTTTCTGCAATTTCAGGTTCTTCATTATCTTTTAATGCATTTAGGATCGCTGAAACGCTATCGAGCTCTGCTAATTTTTTTACTAAAATCTCAAATTCTTCTTGTTGCATGATGTTGTCTCTTCATTTTACATATAATGGCTATGATAACCTCATTCGTAAATAGAACCAAAATGTTCGATTAGTGTGAGGTAAAAACGAAGATAAAATTCAAGTTTTTCTTTGCTAATGCTTTTTATCTCACGTTACTGAATAATTTTCAGTCCATGCGAGTAATAAAGGTTTGCTCGTCATCCACAAAAGCCACAAAGCTACCGTGATAGATAAACACTCGACCACGACCTTCAACTACGCAAGCAAGTTGTGGACTCAAATCTTGTTGATTATTTTGAGATTGAAATATACCTGTATCGGTGATTACGCCGCTAAGTGTCGGCAAATATCCATAACTGCGCTTAGCTTGATCTATTAGACTCAATTCGCTGGCAGTAGAGAAGTAACTGGGGATTGCACCGGCATCTTCGACAAATAAAGATTTCAGTTCTTCAAAAGCGGTGATCACCAACCAGTCGATGTCGTTAACGTGATGGATAAACATAGAGTTTCTCGATAATTCTGATGCACAGATTCTATCACTATTAGAGGTCGAATTGGGGAAGAACATAGCAAGGAAGAAGAACATAGCAAGGAAGAAGAACATAGGACAGCCATATCCTTGCACATTAACCAAAGAACATAGGACAGCCATATCCTTGCACATTAACCATGAGCTACTACAGTTAAAATTCAAGTTGCTTATGGTTTAACTAATGACAATCTCAAGACGAAAATTGATCGAACCTCAAATCACGCCGTTTTATCATGTGATTAACCGCTGTGTACGACGGGCGTATTTGTGTGGCGATGATCCACATAATGGTAAAAATTATCAGCATCGTCGAGGTTGGATAGTAAATAAAATCAAACAATTAGCTACTATTTTTTGCATTGATGTTTGTGCTTATGCGGTGATGAGTAACCATTATCATTTAGTGCTGAAAATAGATATCGAGCAACAACAAAAATTAACCCCAGAAGCTGTAATATCACGTTGGTTACAGTTATTTAATGGTCATCCTATTGCGGTCGATTTCTTAAAAGAAGGGCAAGTAGGTGCTGAAAAACAACAGGCGTTATTAAATTTAGTGGAGGAATGGCAACAACGATTAGGCAGTATTAGTTGGTTTATGCGCTGTCTTAATGAAGAAATTGCCCGCAAAGCCAATAAAGAAGACCAATGTAAAGGCGTGTTTTGGGAGGGACGGTTTAAGTCTCAAGCATTGTTGGATGAAAAAGCACTACTATCTTGCATGATGTATGTTGATTTAAACCCTGTTAGAGCTGGCGTTACACAGTCACTAGAACTGTCGGATTTTACCTCGATTCAACAGCGTATTCGTGAATACCAGCAACTGAAAACCTCTGCTAAACAATCACCATCAAATAAAGCACACATCCAATTATTACCCTTTGTTGGCGCTGAACATCAGGCAAAAAAAGCCGGAATAAACTTTGCGTTTGCAGATTATCTCGAACTAATTGATTGGACTGGTCGCTGTATTCGTAATGATAAAAAAGGTTTTATAGCACCTAACCAACCAAAGATTTTACAACAATTGGGAATAGCAGCAGATGCTTGGCTTGATCATAGTGAACAGTTTATGGAACGTTATGCCAATGTGAGTGGTAAATGGTCACGAATGTGTGCCTTTAAACAGCATACTGGTGGACAGTGGTGCAAAGGAAAGTTGGCGAGTTACCAGTTACATCCCAATTAGTTATTAATTATAAATAAACAATACCGCAACAAGCACTAGGAGTGTGGATTTTGTCGATCTTGAAATAGAGTAACAGCGCTGATTTAAGTAATAATGTCAAATAATTAGCGGAAATTGATTGCCCTTGCGGGTCTTCATTGTAGAGAATAATGAACAATAGCGTAATACGTAACATGAGTGGCGATTTATTTCAGGCGTTAGCATAGTCGATGTGCTAACGTTTTTTTGTTTTGAGGAAATCTATTTAAGTAAATATATGGCTGTCCAATGTTCTTCCTGTCAAAAAGAATTACTTGCCGAATATTCTGTAGCATAAACATCATAACTGTTCAGGTTTCCATAATGGATCTACTGGTAAGATGGAAATAGACAATATACAAGAGGCTGTAACCCACATGAGGTTTTAACGACTCGCTGAGAAAGCAGGACTTAAGCACCATCATTTAGTTATAGCTGTCAACGGGATTTAAGTTACATGCGCGTAATGATAGAGACATCATTATAGAAATACGACTTGTAACTAAAGTCATTGTAACGCTGATCAAGAACGGAAAAGCACTCACCATTTTTGTGGTAGTGATAGATAGACTCTGCAGGGCATTAATTACTCTGTGAAGTTAGTATCTTATCTAGTTGCTTTTTTATATCGCACTTTTAGTAAATAACTGTAAATTAAATACTCTTATGACAATAATCAAACAGCTTTCTTTAGCAGCAACCATCGCTGCATTATTTACCTCCAGTACAGTATTTGCTACACCTAGCAATGATGCAACGAACACTATGCCTAATAGTGATTACTTCGCGGCAACGCAATACAAAGCAGCTCAAGCGCCACTCAATAGCTTCGGTGCTATCGATGTAAAAACCAGTATTCCAGAAAATATACAAGTGCCTTCTGCACCCGTAGAAGCTGGTGGTAATAATGGGATCCCTGAAACGCTGGTGCAAAAATGGACTCAGGCAGGAGTATTCTCGCCTCAAGTTGAAGCACGCGCTTTCATTTTAATGGATGCTAACACCGGACAGATTATTGCCGCTAACGATGCCAACATGCGTATGGCACCAGCTAGCACTACCAAGTTAATGCTAATGTATATTGTTGAGCAAAAACTGGCCGCTGGTGTAATTTCACTAGACTCAAAAGTACAAGTTCCAGAAGTGGCATGGCGTACTGGTGGTTCAAGAATGTTTTTAAAGCCTGGCTCTTTTGTGTCTGTGAAAGATCTTATCTCAGGTATGCTTGTTGAATCGGGTAATGATGCTGCTGTTACTTTGGCAAATTACATCGCAGGTTCTCAATCTTCATTCGTTTCGATGATGAACGCGACTGCTGTTAAGCTCGGTATGCACAATACCCACTTCACAACTGTCATGGGCTTGCCAGCGCCAGCACATTTCTCAACCGCTTATGATCTTGGGCTGCTCGGACAGCACATCATGAACGATTACCCTCAATATTTTCATTTTTTCAGTCAAAAGTATTTTGAATACAACCATATCCGTCAACCAAATTTCAATCGCTTATTGTTCACTTACCAATATGCGACAGGCATGAAAACAGGCAGTACAGAAGCTGCGGGATACTCACTGGTAAGTTCAGCTGAGATACCAAATAACCCAATGAAGTTGGTTGGTGTTGTTCTTGGCACAAAATCGCTGAATGATGTTGCTGCTCAAAGTAAGGCACTATTCAATTACGGCTTTCACTTCTTTAAACAAGACACACTATATTCAGCAAACAGCAAACTGTCTGAACAAAAGGTTTGGGGAGGACAACAAAATACGGTCTCTTTAGGTCTTGAGAAGCCATTAACCATGGTTCTTCCTTCCAGTGTTGATGAGAAAGGTCTGATAACTACGCTTCAAATTGAACGCGATATCAAAGCACCGGTTGATAAGGGAGAAAAATTAGGTGAAATTACCGTAACCTATAAAGACAAAGTTATTCAATCGAAGCCACTTGTCGCGCTCAACAGTGTTCAACAAGGCGGCTGGTTCACTCGAACTTGGGCAAGTATTTCACTGTATTTCCATAACTTGCTTGCACCTTATGGTCTGTAAAATTTAAAACAATCGCAACAGCTATCATACTAATAAAGCCAATACTCTTAGTCGAAAGTGAATAAGGTATTGGCTTTTGCTGCTGAGAGAATGGCAAACCCAACGCTCTTGATAGTTTACAATAGACTAATTATATATTGGCCCAATCAGATCTAAATAGGTGAGATATAAACGCATGTCTAGTTCTAACTGATGATAATTAGGCTCCATATGACAGCAGAGTTGATAAAATGCTTTGTTGTGATCTTTTTCTCTCAAGTGCGCAAGCTCATGCACCACAATCATCCGTAAAAAAGGTAAGGGTGCTTGTTTAAATACCGTTGCAATTCTAATTTCATGCTTAGCTTTAATCTTATTGCCATGGACACGTGAAATGAATGTGTGTAGGCCAAGTGCATGATTGATCACATTAATTTTATTGTCGTAGCCAACTTTACTGATGGGAGCTGATTTTTTTAAATATTGGTTTTTCAGTTCAATCACATAATCGTATAACGCTTTTTCTGTTTTAATCGTATGCGGTGTCGGATAACGGTTAAGTAATAATGTCTTAAGTTGATCTTTTTCTATTAACTGTTGAACCTGATCAACAAGGTGAGGCGGATAACCTTGAATATATTTAAGCTGTTGCATAACCAATGTGACTCTTAACCAAAAGGTTTATGCTATAAGCTGGTAACTATCGAGGCAACCTTATTATTAGTTAATATGCGCTCAATAGTGGTTATATTCAGGCAATAATTAAGGATAAATTATGCTGTCTTTGAAAGTCCCTCCCCCTGTACTGGCTATAATTGCGTTATTGCTGATATATGGCTGTGTATTATTTATTCCTGTATGGCAATTTGAACCTGTTTGGATCGTCGCAATATTGTTAGTGGTTATTGCTATTTTTATTGGGTCATTGTCAATGTCAGTATTTGCCAACATTAACACCACTATCAGTCCTTTTACACCACAAGCAACCACTCAGTTAGTGACCACTGGAATATACCAATATAGCCGTAATCCTATGTATTTAAGTTTGTTGTTATTGCTTATTGCTGCGGCATTTATTGGGGGAGAATTATCAGCAGCTATAGTGGTGATTGCTTTTATAATAACGATTAATCAATTTCAGATTAAGCCGGAGGAAAAGGTACTATTACAGTTGTTTGGGGATGATTATCGCCGCTATTGTCAGCATGTTAGGCGTTGGTTATGAATACAGGTATTATTAATGTTTACCATCTTACTGATTTGTATACACTGTTTAGCCATTAATAATGCTATAAATGTTATGCTTAGCGGTAATATTGTGTTTAAACAAATGAGGTAACACATGAGTAAGGCAAAAATTGGTATTGTAACAGTGAGCGATCGTGCAAGTGCTGGTGTTTATGAAGATATCTCAGGACAAGCAATCATTGATACGCTAAATGATTATCTTACATCAGAGTGGGAGCCTATTTATCAAGTTATTCCTGATGAGCAAGACGTGATTGAGAGTACTTTAATTGATATGGCTGATAATCAAAATTGTAGTTTGATTGTTACCACTGGCGGAACGGGACCAGCTAAACGCGATGTAACACCTGAAGCGACAGAGGCTGTTTGTGATCGTATGATGCCAGGTTTTGGTGAGTTAATGCGTGCAGAATCGCTAAAATTTGTACCTACAGCTATTTTATCTCGTCAAACAGCAGGACTTCGTGGTGATAGTTTAATTATCAATTTACCAGGTAAGCCTAAATCTATTCGTGAATGTTTAGATGCAGTATTTCCAGCAGTACCTTACTGTCTTGATTTGATGGATGGTCCATTTCTTGTATGTGATGAAAGTGTAATTAAACCATTTCGTCCAAAGCAAAAATAAAATAGGCAAAAATAAAAAAGCGACAATCTTTTGTCGCTTTTTTATATCCGTTATATTACTTGTTCTTTATTTAGAATGAATAATTTGAATCAAGGTCACAAAATAAGAAATAAGTTATTAATATATACAGTGTTCAATAATTCTAATTTAGTAGCAGCCCGCCATTATTTGTTTTTTTTATTTGTTTTCAAATGGTTATATTTTTAAATAAAATGAACCTATATTTTGAGTAAATTGTTGAGCCGTCTATTTATATCCTTGGTGAATTGTTTTTTTCCGTTATTTGTAATATTCTCATGCGGAGTTTTACTTTTAGTCGCAGATAAGTGTTATAGCGTGAGTTCAAATATGGATGTTAAACAAAGTTGGGGTTTTATTTCTATCTCTCTAGGTGTGATTTCTCTTTTATGGGGAATGGTTTCATTGAGTGGTATGGTTGGTCAGGAACATGTTTTTACTGAAATGGGCTCATTTCTAACCATGACAGGATCTGATTTGTACAATAATACTTATGCTGAAAATATATTAGCAGCTGAGCGCCACAAAAACTTTGTCGTGTTATTAGTAGGTATTATAATGGCAGTTATTGGCTCGCTATTAATGAAAAATCGTTTGTTTAAGTAATAAATAATAATTCAGTCATGTTTGTTGTTTAATAAATGTGGCTGATACTCATAAAAAACGTTAATTTTTTTTTACTTTTTGATTTTATTTATTATATTCATTCTCGCCCTGTAATATTATATATAATCTAATTCTTCTATTATCTAAAAATTGTTCTATAAAATCGTCCTCTTTGATATTAATACCATAATTATCGTATGTTTCTTTTGAATTCATTTTGTTTTTTGCACACTTTAATTGAACGGTGTTCAATATTAGCCTGGTATTGTAAGTTGTTGTTTTTTTAGTTTATTATTTTATAGCGTCAATTTTATAACGCTTGCATATACTTATTTGGTATTTATTTAGAGGAAAAAGTGACAAATACTTGACGGTATGGTGGTTTTTTACAGTATAATTACATCGTAAACGCGAATTTATAAACGTGTAACTATTAGAAAGCAATGGAAATGACATTGCTCATTATAAAATTAGTAGTGCTAGAGGCTAGTTTAAGCTATGAAAAAACAAGCTATAAAAATAGCGGATGATGGTTATGCTGTATTAATAAAAGCCAGTGATTTTTTACTGCTCAATGTTACACTAACTTTTCTTATTTCTTTACGTAGTGTTAGTGAAACGGCTGTTGGCTTAGCGGCCAGTTTTCTTTTTGCAGTGATCTTTTTACTTATTGGCGAATACAGCGGGCTTTATAAGAAATATGTTCGTCAAGATTACGCCATTACGGTACTAAAAACGTTATTAACATTTTTCTTATCATTTTTGATATGGCGATTTTTGTGTCTGCAGTTGAACTCATTTGAAGGTGTCAATAATACACATTTAAATAGTGTGATTGTTTGGCAATGGATTGTGTTATCTATTGCGTGTGTGCTTTCTGTTAAGTGTTTAGTTATTTATGCTATTCGTGAATTTTTGAAGCGTAACTCTCACGTTAGACGAATTGCTATTTTGGGTATGACCAAAGGCGGTATTGCGATTGAACAAGCATTAAGAAAAGATATTCGTTTTCAACAATTTGAAATTTCTTATTTTGATGATCGTGATGCGAGTCGATTTGGCTATTTATCGAAAGCAAAGCTGCATGGAAATGTTGATCAATTGGTGCAGTTAGCTAAAAATGGTGAGATCGATGAAGTTTATATTGCTTTACCGATGGTAGCAAAAGATCGTATTCAGAAATGTTTAAGATTATTATCTGATACGATTGTTGAAACTTATCTTGTTCCTGATTTATATACTTATGATTTGAACGTCAGTCAGATCAATACTATTGGTAATGTTCAAACCTTCAGTGTTTTTGGCTCTCCGTTTGAAGGAATGGGAGCAGTATTAAAGCGTATTGAAGACATCATTATCAGTAGTATCATTATTCTGCTTATATCACCGGTATTAATTGCTGTTGCTATTGGTGTTAAGCGTAGTTCACCAGGCCCGGTGTTATTTAAACAAGATCGTTATGGCTTAGGTGGCAAGAGAATCCAAGTCTGGAAGTTTCGTTCTATGGGCGTAATGGAAAATGACGCTGTTGTTACTCAAGCAACCAAAAATGATCCTCGCGTAACTAAGTTTGGTGCGTTTATACGTCGTACATCATTAGATGAATTACCGCAATTTTTTAATGTATTGCAGGGGAGCATGTCAATTGTTGGTCCTCGTCCACATGCTGTAGCACATAATGAAGAATATCGCGTTCTTGTTGATAAATATATGCTACGTCATAAGGTTAAGCCTGGTATTACCGGTCTTGCACAAATAAAAGGCTTTCGTGGAGAGACTGATACATTAGATAAAATGGAAATGCGTGTTAAGTACGACCTACAATATATCCAGCATTGGAGTCTATCAAAAGACTTGCAGATTATTTTTCTGACTATTTTTAAAGGTTTTGTTAGCGAGACAGCGTACTAAATTATGTATTTATTTAAGACGAAGAATATTCATTTAGTATTAGTAGGTTGCGTTTGCGCAACCTGCAGTTTTGTTGCAAGTGCAGATAGTACTTTTCAAGACTCTAAGCATATAGATCCTTTTTTAGGTTTAGAATTTTCTTCATCAGTCAGTAGTGGTTATGGTTATGATGATAATGTTCTTCATCAGCTTGATAACAACATAATTAGTTCTGATTATTACTCATTAAAACCAGTATTTAGTGTGGTTGGTCAGCGTAATACTAAAAACTTTGGGCTTTATTATTCTGGTGATTATCGACATTATACAAATGATGAAGTTAAGGATGATAGCTATGATGATCATCAAGTTTATGGTGTTTTTAAATGGGAATTAGGTTTACGTCATCATCTAGAGTTAACCAGTAGTTATAGTCAAAACCACGAAGCTTTAGGGACGGGTGTGACAAATGGTTTTTTCTTTGATAATGGAGTAACGCAAAATAATGCAGCGACATTTAATAAGTTTAATATAAATCATGATATTGGTAAAACGAAGAAAAAAATAGATGCAAAATATACCTATGGTGCGAAAAACGCTAAAGGTAATCTAGTTTTTGACTTTTCACGAGAGTATACAGATTATGATATTCTTGATAGTTATCAGTCCGCTTTTAAAGAATACTTAAAGAATGAAAATGTTACAGAGAATAATTTTAAAGTAACATTCAGGCATCAATATACAGATAGGATGCGTTTTGATTATACTTTATTATATAAAGACTTTAGTTATTTAGATCACGATCGTGATAATGATGAGTTAATTGGCGCATTTTCTATTATTAGTCAATTTACGGGCAAGTCAAAAATAGAAGCGACAATTTCTAAAGTTCAAAAAAAGATGCAAAGCAGTAATTTTTCAGGTGTAAACTGGAATATATCTTACCAGTGGCAACCTGTTGATTATTCAACAATAATACTGAAAACGCTGAGTGAAGCAAAAGAACCTGATAATATTGGTGATTTTGTGCAATCTCTACAAAATAGTATTACTTGGCAGCATCAATTTTTAGGACATATAACAAGTAATTTATCATATAAACATATATCTGATAAATATCATATCCGAAAACGTAAAGATCGATATGATTATTTAGACTTGAGCTTAAATTACTTATTTAGACCGAAAGTTGAATTTAGTTTAGGCTATAAATATATGTTATTTCATACAAATAATAGTGCTGATCCTGTATTCATTGACGGCAACTCTTATATTAGAAAATTAGGTTATGAACAGAATCAATTTGGATTATCAGTCAAAGTGGCGATTTAAGATGAAAAATATAGTTTCTATTATTTTTATGTTAACAATGAGTTTTTTTATTAGTGCTAATGCATCTGCAGCAGCGTCAGAAAATCATTATTTACTTGGGCCTGGTGATCAAATTCAGATTCGAGTTTATAACGAAGATAACTTATCAATGAAGTTCACCATTGATGCTAGTGGTGATGTGATTTATCCATTAATTGGTAAATTACAATTGACGGGAAAGACACCTGATCAAGTTGCAATGGATATTCGTGATAAATTGAAAAATGGTTATATTAATAATCCGATGGTCACTGTAACCATACTTCGATTTAGACAAATATATGTTTCTGGCGAAGTCAAAGCACCGGGTAGTTATGAATACCGTCCAGGATTAACACGCGAGCAAGCTGTTGCTATTGCGGGTGGTTTTACTGATCGTGCCGATCGTAGTGATGTTGATATTCGTTTATCGAATGGTCAACTTTTAAAAGATGTATCACCAACTCAGGCTATAAATCCAGGTGATACGGTAATTATTGATCAAAGCTTTTTCTAATTTTAGGGTAAATAGAAATGTCGTCATTGTTTGTAGATGAAGGAAGTAAATTGGAAAGTACAATTGACTTTTCTCGCTTCCTCAAATCAGCAAAAAAAAATTGGTGGAAAGTTTTAGCATTTAGTGTAATTACAACGGGTGCTATGACACCGTTGGTATTAAAAATGCCACCAAAATATGAAGCTTTTGCTTCGGTATATCTGAAAGCAGATGAAACAAAGCCAACACTATTTGAGCAAGTTAGAAGTTTTGATGCGACTCGTAAAGAATATTACGAAACCCAGTATCAATTAATTAAAGCACGCCGTGTAGCTGCCTCAGTTGTTGATGATCTTAAGCTTTATAATGATCCTGAGTTTTATGGTAAATCAAAAAAACCATTAACATTGGCGCAAAAAAAAGACAATAGTGTAGCTTATTTATTAAAGCACCTTACTGTTTCTGCTGTGCGTAAAACACAATTAGTAGATGTTGGTTTTGAATCAGAAAAAGCAGTACTTGCAGCAGAAGTTGCAAATAGTGTTGTACAGTCTTATATCAACTATACCATTAATGATAATCGTAATGCGACAGACAATGCATCGGTATTATTAGGTAAGCAAATTGCTGATCTTAAAGTGGATTTGCAGAAAAAAGAAGATAATCTAAATGCTTTTTTAAAGAAAGAACATTTAATTACATTCCGCGGTATTGATGGTTTTCAAACTTCTGAATTATCACTATTAAATGAAAATTTGGCAGCGGCGGTTGCACAACGTGTACACAGTGAAGCTATTTATAAGACAGTAACTAGCCAAGCAAATTCTGGTATTAAAGCTGCTTCTATTCCTGAGATATTACGTAATCCGCAGATGGAAAACTTACATGTTAAGATTATCGATCAACGGACGCAATTATCTGATTTAGAGAAACGCTATGGTGCTAAAAATGAGCAAGTGATTCAAGCTAAATCAAGCTTAGCTATTTTACAGCAACAAGCTAATGTTGTTATTAAACAAATAGTTCAAGGCATTAAAGAACAGTACCAAGCTGCAGTTTTAAAAGAAAATCAACTGCAAGATTCTGTTAATAAAATGACTGCAAATTTCCAAAAGCTCGGTGATAAAAAGACAGAATACAATAATTTAGTTGATGGCATTACCAAAACACGTAAAATTTATAATCAGCTTATTCAACGTCAAAATGAAACTGAGGTTAATGGTCAGTTTGTAGAGTCTGCGGCTTCGATGATTGATCCGGCGTTGATTCCACAAAAACCAACAAAACCGAACAAAAAGCTATTAATTGCAGTTATTGCTATTATGTCTTTACTTATTGCGACGATATTCTTTGTTATTTTAGCGGCTATTAATAACAAAGTATTAACGATTAGTGAGATTAAGCGTCGTCTTGGCTTAGAAATTTTAGGTGAAATTAAACGCTATAAAGAGCCATTAACGGCTAAAAGTGTCATTGAAAGTAACAGTTCTATTCCATCTCTGGACGAAGCTGCATTTGGTATTCGTAGTGCGATACATTTGTTGAATACACAATCAAAAATGATTGCAGTATCGTCGACAATAACAAATGAAGGCACATCAACAGTGTCGGCATTGATTGCTAAATCATTAGCGGTTGATTCTCGTGTTTTGGTTGTCGATCTTGATTTCAGAACTAAAGCGTTAACAAAGGCATTAGCTGATCCACATCATGTTGGTATGAGTGAACTGATCACCCATAAAGCGACGAAAGATGACTGTATCATTAAGTTACCAAACTTCGATTTTATTACAACCGGTGATAATAAGACGTTATCTCCATTGGTGCTATTAACCAATAATAATTTGAAAACGTTATTTGCTGAATTTAACAATCAATATGACTACGTTATTTTTGATACTCCGGCTGTTGAACAAGGTAAAGATGCTGCACTAATAAGCCAACTTGTTGATGGTGTGATTTTTGTTGTTGAATCTAACCAGTTAAGTTCAAACCAAATTGTGAGTGCAATTAATCAATTACAGTCTAACAAAGCAAAATTACTGGGTTGTGTATTGAATAAAGTAAACGAAAAACTAATTGAAGCTGCTGAGAATATTAATCCAGTTAATGTGAAAGGGATTATTTAGTGAGCCTAATTAAGAGTGCTTCTACAATTGGTGGTTCATCAGTTATTTCGCAATTAATTGGTGCTTTTACCATTTTATTTATATCGTATCGCTACGGTATGTCTGCGGTTGGTAATTATGCATTAATGCTGGGTATCATCATGATCGGTGCCCAGGTTGCGTTATATGGCTCGCATTTCTTATTAACAAAAGTACGTGATGATGAGCTACAAATTGCGATTGTTTTTAGTTTTATTCAGTCATGGGCTGTAAGTGCACTATATATTTATTTAGTTCGTTTAAGTTTTGATTTGCCTTTTTGGCCGACTTATATATTAACGGCAAGTTATTCGTTAATGATCGTGTCTGAAAATGTACTGTTAAGATATAAATTATTTAATAAATTAGCTTTACAGCGTATTTCTGTAACTGTTGTTGTTTTTATCGCGGTATTATGTTCATGGAAAGATATTTATTTATATGATGTATGGGCGGTGTTTCATTTAAGCCTGATTAGCTATTGGTTGTATAAATATATTGATTTTAAAGGCTTTAAAGCCCGCGATTTTTATCCGACAACACAATGCAAATATATCGTAAGTCATTGGCAACATTTGTCTCGTATTGGCAGTGCTGAAGTTATTGCTAATGCGAGCTTACAGTTACCAACAATATTAATAAACCATTGGTTTAGCCCTCTGGTTGCTGGTTATTTTGCTGTTGTTAATCGTTTTTGTTTGTCACCAGTGCTTATTATGGGGCAATCGGTTCGAAATTATACATTTTCTAAATGGTCAGAAGATTTTCGTAATAAATTCTTTAACATAAAAGAATATCGTCAAGTAAGAGCGTTATTATTTGGGTTATCTGTTGTTGTCGTTATTGGTATCTATTTTGTTTATCCTTGGATAACAGAACGTTTCCTTAGCGAGCAGTGGGTACAATCAATTGCTACATCACGCATGATGTTACCTTATGTATTTGTCATGCTGGCATTTGTCCCATTAACTGTTGTCGAGTTAATTTTTGGCTCGCCTAATTACTTTTTGCGTATTCAATGTGAGCAATTATTAATTGTTGTTATTACATTCATTATATTGCCACTTATTTATAAAGATTATGCGTTGTCATTGATCATGTTTTCAGTACTCACTGCAATTAGGTACTTAATGATTTATATCAATATCAATAAGCGTGTACTGAAACTAAAAGAACAAGGTTTTAAATAAATGAATACGGGAGCATATTTCCAAGTCTATGTTTTTGTGACGTTAGTTTTTAGCGGCCTCGCACAGTATTTTACTAGCGTGAACGCTTTTCTATGGCTGCCGTTTTTAATGACGATAGGAATGGTGGCATTGCTCCCATTACAAACAAGGTATAATTTTAGACAGCTTGATCGTTTAGAAATTATGATAATTGTACTTTTTGTTGGACTTTTTGTTCTAGCATTAACGTCTTCCTTGTTGCAAGAGGGAATAAAGCCAACAATTGCAGGTATAAAAAACAGTCTTGGTATACCTTTATTATTATTATGTTTAATACTTGGCTTTTGTCGTGAATCACAGATTTATCGAATAACAGAGAAATTATATTGGGTTTTTTATGCTCAAATACCGGTTATTGTTTATCAAATACTGATTGTTGTCCCTGCGCGTGTCGCTGCGCAAGGTAAGATGGACTCTTGGGATTCAGTGGTAGGGACATTTGGCGGTAGCATGAACTCGGGGGGTAATGGTGCCTCAATGGGGCTGTTTGCGATGTTGATAATGCTCATGAAGTTATCTGAGTATAAGCACGGTGTTGCTACATTAAAATCATTATTGTTTCATTTAACAATTGGTTTTGCGATAGCGATAATTGCTCAAGTTCAATTTGTTGTGCTGTTTGCACCTATTTTCATGATGTATGTCTTTATCTTACCGAGTTATGTTAAAGAAGTTAAACCGGTAAATATAAAAACCATTATCCTAGGGATAGTCATTATTTCATTATTGGTAGGCGCATTTATAACAATATTAGCCGTTACGTATGCAAATCAATATTCAGCTAAGTTGGGTATTTGGGATATGTTTATGGATAATGTGGGTTATATTTTTAATACGCATGCGATTATTCCCGGGCTTCATGGCCGAGTGGATGAACTTGGACGTCTAACGTCTCTCTTTTTCTGGGCAAAGAACTCCACACTTCATGGTGTCGTAGACCAATTATTTGGTTATGGCTTAAATAGTTCGAACCCCGGTGGTGATACACCAGGCTATGTTTCAATGTTATTTAATTTAAATGTTGGCTCAACAGCACTTGCTATTTATTTGTGGGAAGTTGGGTTTGTCGGTACATCATTTTTAGTACTTATTTGTTTGTTAATTATTTGGAATTCTAAACCGAAACCAATGTTTTCAAAAGATGATTTATCTATAGCAGATATAAAATTATTATCACGACAGCCAGCTTTCATAGGTTTTGCGGTTGCAGGCTTAGTAACATTACCTTACGCGCCATTATTAGCATTAATTCCTGTGTATCAGTTTCAATTTTATTTATGTCTTGGTGCTATGCTTATAATCAGAAAAGTGACTATAAATAGAACAGTTAAAATGAATTGCATACGTTGATGTTATATTTATGTGTAATGTGTAGTTATTAGAAATATGGTTTGAAAGTAGAGATATTCTTCTCTCAATTAACTAAGGAGTAACAACATGTTAAAAAATAATAGTCCATTAGCAGCAAAATTTTTCATGTTAAATTTAAATTTGGCGTCACGTTATTATACCGATGGTCTTCGAGGAAAGCTGTTTATTATTAACTTGATTATATTGAAGTTTTTCAAGTTTTTTTGCGGATTAGATATACCAGCAAGAACAACAATTGGCAAAGGATTAATGATGTATCACCCTCAAAACATCGTTATTAATCAAGAGGTTGTTATTGGTGATAATGTCATATTAAAACATAATATTACGATAGGTAATAAAATCGATAAAATAACCGGTAAATATGTTTCACCAGTGATAGGTAATAACGTTGAGTTGAGTCCTGGTGTCATTATTTTAGGGGATGTTGTTATTGGAGATAATTGTATTATTGGTGCCGGGTCAATAGTTACTAAAAGCATTCCAAAAAATAGTATTGCAGTTGGTAACCCTGCAAAAGTTATAAAAATAATAGATGAGAAGTATTAATGGCTAGCAAGATAAAAATTATAAACTTTGTTCCAGAAGAGTTGCCATCATATCGTCCAGATGTTGATGTACTTTATTCTAAAGAACTGCCTAAACAAGGTGTTGAAACAACTATTGTTGGTATTCCTAAAAAAGAAGCAATTTTTATTAAGGGTAACGATACCACATTAATGACCAGTAAAAAGATGTCAAATAAACATCTGGATTCATTAGCTTATTTTTTTAATGCCTGTAAATTATCATTGCAAGCAAAAAAAGATGGATATGATGTTATTCAAGCGCGTGATATGGTTTGGGTCGGACTATTTACCTTGCTAGCCGCAAAATTAACTAAATTGCCCTTCACTTATTGGGTTTCATTTTTATACGCAGAAAGCAGAACGATGCGTGCAAAAGATAAAAATGAAAATATTCCACGTTGGAAGCGTCCAATTCTATTAGCAAAAGGCTTAATAGAAGAGTTTGTTCTTTATCGCTTTATTTTACCGCATTCTGATCGTGTTTATGTTCAAAGCGATTTCATGTTTAATTATATGAAAAATAAAGGTGTTGATCCTAAAACTATGATGGTTGTTCCGATGGGGGTTGATTTTGATAAAATCGATGAATCTGTAGCAACTGAGCCGAAATATATACCACAATGGCAAGATTCTATTGTTATTGGTTATTTAGGTAGTCTAGATCGATTACGTAAGCTAGAAACCATTGTTCAAGCTTTTAAGCAGGCAAAAGAGCAAGTACCGAACCTTAAATTATTGTTTGTAGGCGATTCTGAAATTACACGTGATCGTGAATGCTTAATAGAAGAAGCACAAAAGTTGGGCGTAGCTGATGATTTTATTATTACTGGCTGGGTTCCGACTCAAGAAGCTTGGGCTTACCTTAAAGGGGTTGATATGGTGATTGGTTTTATGAATCGAGGCCTATTACTTGATGTGTCAACACCAACTAAAGCAATGGAATATATGGCGCTGAAGAAAGCCATGATTTGCAATGATTCACCCGATCAGCAATATGTTATTGAACAGTCACATTGTGGTCGAGTTACAGATGGTAGCAGTGAATCTTATGCTAATGCGATGATTGATTTAGCCCAAAATCCAATGTCAGAACAAGAATTAGATGCTGGTTATAATTATATTAAAAACAATCGTTCTTACTCATATTTAGGCCAACAAGTTGCTGACGATATTAAGAATGTTTTAAATAAACACAATGCTTTGTGATAGTGAGTTAGGTTTTATGAAAGTTTTATTTGTAAATAAGTTCTTTTTCCCTCATGGCGGTGCGGAAACTGTTTTCTTGCAAGAGCGAGAAATGGTGAAAAATACGGAAGGTTTTGAGGTTATAGATTTTTCTATGAAACATGAGAAAAACTTACCATCAGAGCAAAGTGAATATTTTGTTGATAATGTTGATTACAATAATGAGCATGGTCTAAAGTCAAAATTAAAAGTTTCACGTGATTTTATTCATAATCAACAAGCTTGTGAAAAGTTTGAGCGCTTAATTATTAATGAAAAACCTGAAATTGTTCACTTCCACAATATTTATCATCAATTAACACCGTCAATTATCAAAATTGCTAAAAAGCACGGCTGTAAAACAATTCTTACGGCACACGATTATAAAGTTGCTTGTCCAGGTTATGGTTGTTTAATTGATGGCAAAGTGTTTGATGTTAAAAATATCAATGGCAGTTTTGTTAATTTATTTAAATATCAATGGCATGAGGGGTCATGGTCTAAAAGTTTCTTAATGTCATGCGAAGCTGTATTCCATAGTTTAAAGAAAAGCTATGAGAATATTGATACTTTTGTTGCGCCTTCGGCGTTTATGAAAAGTATGAT
Source organism: Photobacterium andalusiense (assembly GCF_900185625.1). Classification (GTDB taxonomy): domain Bacteria; phylum Pseudomonadota; class Gammaproteobacteria; order Enterobacterales; family Vibrionaceae; genus Photobacterium; species Photobacterium aquimaris. Next base: position 63,700 of record NZ_FYAJ01000003.1, on the reverse strand, counting down.
TAAAACGCGTTTACCCAATGCAAATGTACAAGTTATTGTTAATGGTATTGATGCTAGTACAACTGAAATTGGCGAAGACGGTGGCTACTTTCTTTATTGTGGCCGTCTAAGCCCAGAGAAGGGCGTACCAACTTTAGCACAAGCGCATAGCTTAATGAAAGCAGACGTACCACTGAAGGTATTGGGTAATGGTCCTGTTAAAGAGTTAATTGAACAACAGTATCCAAATGTTGAATTACTTGGTTTTCTACAAGGTGATGAGCTGTTTAATATCATTAAAAATGCGAAGGCAGTTATTGTCCCTTCTGAGTGGTATGAAAACTGTTCAATGTCAGTGATTGAAGCAATGAGCTACGGTAAGCCTGTTATTGGTGGCAATATTGGCGGTATCCCTGAGCAAGTTGTTGATGGTGAAACTGGCTTCTTATTTGAGCCTGGTAATGCACAGGAACTTGCAGATAAACTTGATATATTAGCGACTAATCCAGAGTTAGTTAAGTCGATGGGTTTAAAAGCTAGAGAACGGATGGTTAATAAATATTCACTTGAAGTTCATAAGCGTGAACTTATTGAGTTATATCATTCATTAGCTGGTAAGTAGATATATCGATCTAAAGTCAGTCTAATTTAGGCTGACTTTTACTTAAATAAGAAGGGTTGTTGTGAAAGAATCAATTTTAGTTTTAGGTACACGTGGTATTCCTAATGTACCTGGTGGCGTTGAATCTCATTGCCAGTCGTTATATCCACTATTAGTTAAAAAGTATGATTTAGATATAACAGTTACAGCGCGTAAACCTTATGTGCCTTATTCAGAAAGTGTTTATGAAGGCGTTAAGTTAAAAGCTTTACCGACAGTAACAAATAAATCTTTAGAAGCTCCTTTACATTCATTTTTAGCTGCTTTGTATGCAATTAAAACTGGCGCAGATATTGTCCATGTACACGCAATTGGCTCTGGCTTAGTGATTCCATTGTTACGGTTGTTTGGCAAAAAAGTTATTTTTACTCACCATAGTCAAAACTATGATCATCAAAAATGGGGTAAATTAGCCAAGTTTATTCTTCGCCTTGGTGAAAAGTGGGCGATGAAGTATTCATCAGAGGTCATTGTTATTTCTGACTTTATGCAAAATTTAATGGCTGAAAAATATGGGCGCAAGGATACTCATTTAATTTTTAATGGTGTTCATGAGCCACAGTTACCACAACCAAGTAAGATTAATGAATACCTATCTAAATATAATCTTGATCCTCGAGGTTATGTGGTTGCAGTTGGGCGTTTTTCACAAGAAAAAGGCTTAGATGTTTTATTAGAAGCCTACAAGCTTAGTGGTATTAAAAAAACATTAGTATTGGTTGGTGATAGTGATCATGCAACAGAATATAGCACTAAGCTAAAACAAACAGCTAAAGAAACAGATAATGTTGTCTTAACTGGCTTTTTGTCTGGTGAAGAATTACACAGTATATTCTCGCAAGCAGATACGTTTGTATTACCTTCGTTTAGTGAAGGATTACCAATTGCTTTATTAGAAGCAATGTCATTTTCTTTACCTGCTATAGTCAGTGATATCCCTGCTAATAAAGCCGTACATTTAAAGGACGATTGTTACTTTAAATGTGGTGATAGCCAAGATTTAGCGGATAAGCTTGTAAAGACAATTGATAATCCTCTTGTCTCGTATGCTGAATATCTAAAAAATTATGATTGGGATTTGATTGCAGAGCAGACATATGACGTTTATAAACAGTCTGTGATGAAGAAATAAGAGTGTAAATAATGTTACCTAATAATTATTCAGATCAAGAACAGGCTATTATTACTCGTTTTTTTAAGTCTATTCCAAAAGATCTTTGTGCATCTTTGAGTAATGATCAAGTAAAAGCGATAGAAACCGCGATTGTGTCCAATACAGTTCGAAGTGAACATTGTGTTGATGTTCGACCAACGATTGGTTTTGGTAAGTGGCGTTATTATGCGGTTCTATTAGTTGGACGAGATCGTCGCTCAGAAAAAAGAAAGAATGGTTCATTATCATTATTATGTAAATCACTGAGTATTATTTTTGGTGCTATTATATTATTTATGTCTGCAGTATTGACGATGTATTTAATTAAATCTGCATTAGGTATTGATATATTTAAACACTTTTCATTTGGTGTTTGGGATGCATTTAAAAACACATTTATAAAATAATTTGTATGTATTTGACGATCTTTATTTGATATATCAATAAGGTAGACTGTTGGAATAAATGAGAGTAGATTTCCGCATACTTAATAACTAGTATAAGATCGTAACGTCATGAAAAAATTATGTTTTGCACTCAGTTTAGTGGCTGCTTCTCTCTCTACTTCAGCTTTTGCTGATTCAAGTATAGATAGTAATAATGGTGAGTGGCAAGACTGTGGTCCTGCAAAAGTTGAAGCTATTCGTATTGAACATGGCGCTATTTTTGCTTATTTAAATAATCCGTCTGAACATTGGAAGGCATGGAAACGTATAGCGTTAAATAAATCTAATAAAGATTATATGTCTAAACCAATGCAGTTGTTAGCGCGCTCTAATTTGTCATCTGCTCAACAGCAACAATTAGAAGAACATTTACGTTTTAAAACTGAAATGCAAAGTTCGCAGTTTCAGTCAATACTAGAAAATGCATTACTTCACAATAAAAAGGTTGTTGTGCGCTTCCCTGGCACAGAAACTTGCAGTGCTGATAATTGGACATCTAATGCAGTAATGATTCAATTAAATAAGTAATCTTTACTAAAAAGCGTCAAATATAATTATTTGACGCTTTTTTATTATTTAATTGTAATTGAGGTTAATTGGAACCACTTATTTTTAATTTCACCATTTATACCTAATAATACTTGTGGCTGATGAGTGTTAGGCTTAACCATTGCAATATCAACGTAGTATTGTCCCTTACTAATTTTTTTAGGCAGGGTAAATGTATTATTTTGATTGTAAATAGGAGCCTGACTGGTAGTATTAGCTGCTGGCATCCACTGGGTAATATTATTATTAGTATTGAAATAATAGATATCTTTATTATTTTTGCTTCTTAATCGCCATACAATAGGGTAGTTATTATAACTAGGTGCAACTCCAACATTCTGCCATTGTGAGTCAAAGGTGATACTGGTTCCTGGTGTGAATTCACTCGTTACTTGAATATGGTTTAGGTTAAAACGATAGCCTAGTTTTTTTATTAAAGCGTGTAACAGTGGCTCATATTGTGTTGGTATTTTTGTCGATTTTAAATTAAATAATGATGTGTGGAAGTTCAAGATAGTATCAAATGTTTTTTTAACCTTTTCCAGAGTATAGATTTTAGGTTGTTTTCCCCAATCAACCATATCAGTGCATATTTCTAAATCAACCGGAGCATGCTGCCAACGATTTAGAAAATCTTTGTCAGGATAAGTATTTTTTATGTTTCCTTGACCTTCGATATGCTTAATCGTTTGTGGGTAACCCTCTGCCATGTGATTCCAACCATGACTCCAATCACCGATACAATCAGCTCGCCAACCTAAACCATGCAGTGTTGCATAACTTGTTGTGTTGTCGCTGGTTGTGCCAATACTCATAGTGAGCATTTTATTTGGAAATGCTTGTTGCATCATAGTGATATAAGGAATGAGATCTTTGGCTTTATAACCGTGTTTGCCCAATGTTGGCGCTGGATCTTTATAGTGGGTTGCAAGATGCCATTCTCCCCATGTACCGACTAAACCCACATCTAAGCGTAATATAGTAGGGTTATGATCATAGCGTTTTCCCATGGCATCAATAAAACGTTTGAGGTCGGATTTAAAAATTTTATTTTTGTAATTGATGATAAAGCTATTATCATTTTTGCATATAGCGTGGGTTTTTGGATCTATTTGTTTTTTTAACCAGCAAGGAATACCGAGTATTTTTTTTCCTGCGCGAGGAGAAGGTTTGTAATAGGTATCGTTCAGTCCTGCCATTGTCATAAAACGAATGACGATTTTTTTATTTTGGGCTCGAGCTGCTTTGATCGTATCATCTATAAGTTTATAATTATAAACACCTTCTTCTGGTTCTAATTGTTCCCAATACCAACGGTAATAAACAACACTTGTTTCTGGATAAGATGGCTCAGACCAATACGGATCACTATGACGATTAATCGTTTGATGATCTGTAATTCCTATATCAGGGTTAACAAGAATACCATTATTAACCGATGGCGTGTAATTGATCGTGATTGGTGTTGCTTGCGCTAATATCGGAGTGATAATAGCGAAGAGACTAACAATAATAAAATGGTTATATTTCATGCTAAATGCCAATTCTTAATAATACTGAAGTATAACATGTATATTAATTGGCATATCAGTTGAGTGTAAACTTAGTGATTTATTGCGAATTGGTTTTTAGATTAAAGGCTAACATCGTGCTAGCCTTTAATTATTATGAGAATAAAATGATCAATAGTTATTCATTAAGTAAATGGATTTGATTTGATGCCATTTATCTTTTCTCATTCCTTCAACACCCAATTTTATTGCTGCTTCATGAGTATTTGGTTTTACTAATGCTACATCAAGGAAGTAGTGATCATCTTTAATATTTTTAGGCAATGTAAAACTGTTCTTTTGAGTGTGTTTGGGTGCAATATCCTCTTTATTATCGGCTGGTAGCCAATTACGAATATCATTATTTGTTTCAAAATAAGCGATGACATTATTGTTGCTGTCTCGTAATCGCCATACGACAGGATAATTATTATAACTTGGCGCGACACCAGTGTTTATCCAACTAGAGTTAATTAAAATCGGCGATCCGGCTTTAAAGTTACTGGTAATTTCAACTGTATTTAATTCAAATCTATAGCCAACTTTTTTAAGAAAATCATCTAATAATGGTTGATATATTTCAGGAATATTTCCTGATTTTAGGTTTAATAATGATGTATGCATATCAAGTGCTGTATCAAATGTTTGTTTAACTTTTTCAACCGTATAAATGTCTTTTTTAGCTGCCCATTCATCGACAGTGTAACAAATTTCAAAATCAACAGGCGCTTTTTTCCAGCGTTGAAGAAATTTAGGATCGGGGTAGCTATTATGGGTATTTCCAATTCCTTGAATGTGCTCGATGGTTGAAGGGTAACCTTGCTCCATATGATTCCAGCCTGGCTCCCAGTCACCCAGACAATCTGCTCGCCAGCCATAATTTCGGTTGGTGCTATGGCTTAATATATTTTCATCGTTTGAACCGAGATACATAACCAATGTTTTATTGGGAAACGCTTCTTTCATCATTTTAGGAAATGGTAATAAGTCCGCATCTGTATAGCCATGGTTGCCCAATGTTGGTCGTTCATAGCCTTTATGTGATGCTAAATTCCATTCCCCCCATGTGCCAACAAGACCGACATCGAGACGCAAAAGATTAGGATTATTGTTATAGCGTTTACCCATGGCATTAAGGAATCGTTTAAGGTTCTTTTTAAATACCGGATTTTTGTAGTCAATTGTATAGCTATTATCATCAGTGCAGATATCACCCGTTGTATTTGGGTCAATTTTTTTCTTTAACCAACATGGAATTCCCAATATTTTTTTGCCTGCATTGGGTGAGTTACTATAGTAGACATCATCTACGCCAGCCATCGTCATAAATCTAATAATGGTTGTTTTTCCTAATGCTGCTGCTTGATTGATAGTATCGTCAATAAGTTTGAAATTATATTTTCCTTTTTGTGGCTCTAATTCTTCCCAATACCAACGGAAATAAACCACAGATGTTTCTGGATGGGTTGGTTGATTCCACCACGGATCATTTTTAATATTAAAAGAATGATGCTCCGTAATACCAATATCTGGATTTATAAGGATGTTATCTATTGTTGATGGTGTTGTTGTGATTGTTGTTTCTTGTGCCATTACGACGTGACTTAATGGCAAACTAGCAAAACTTAGCAGGCATAGTTTAGTGATTAATTGTAAAGTCATCTTCTTGAAAGCAATCGATTTATTAGTGCTTGCTTGCATGGTTATTCACTCGCGGAATAGTAAACAAAGATACATAGTTAATATGTATTGGTCGAGTTGAACTATGCCAAAAAAAATTTTTTTGAAAAGTGGAATTGTCGGAATCGGAATCACATTTTTCAATAATGGTAATTGTATTTGTGGGACTAATGTTACGGTAATGTTTTTGGTTGTTGATTTAGTGGTTTTTTTGTGAGGGGTTATTGATTTTTTATATGGATGAGGTGGGGCGTGGAGATGTAAAATATCGCTTCTTAATTAGATAGTTAAGAAGCGATAATGCGCTATTACTGAATATTTGTTGTCGTTGTTGGTGTATGGGCAACGTATGCTTTTGTACCCCAAAGAGGCACGGTTGATAAACTGTGTTTATAACTACCTGTTGTTGTTTTGGTTGAATATGATAAATACATTAAGGTTTCTGATTTTGGATCATAAATTCGACGTATCTTCATTGTTTTAAAGAAAATACTTTTAGATTTCTTAAAGACAACCTCGCCAGATTTTGATTTATCAATTTTCGCTATCATTTCTGGTGTTATTTCACCGGTTTGACGGCATGAAATAGATGAGTCTGAAGGATCCGCTAAACTCAAATCTGCTTCGATGCTAGCAATATGACAAGTAACACCTGGTACAACAGGATCGACTAATGTATTTAACTTTATATCCTTAGTTGTAAACATACCTAAAGAAACATCGCCAACCTCATTATCAGAACAACCACTCAGTGTTAATGCGATAGCAATCGAACTGGCAATCAATAAACTTTTTTGCATATAAGCTCCCTGTTAAATGAACGGTATCATTTAAAAATATTTAAATATGATTTGTTATTATGACGCTAAGTTATACGCGAAAAAGCGCTGTTTTTCATCATTCTCTTTCAAATATGATATTTGTCAGTAACAAATTTCGGTGTGAATATACTTTATTTCAAATAAATATTAAATAATTTAAAAAAGGCAATTACGTTTTAAATTATTGATAATAATTGTTTTTTGTGTGTTTTGATGGTTTTTTTAGGCGATGAATTAATAGGGTTTAAATGATTTTTATTAAAAATGGTCTTTTCAATAGCAACAATAACACATAGGATGAATGTAACAGCAATGTTACTATTAATAATTATCAACGGATGATTATTACTGATTATGAGGAGGATATGATGTCAAATATTCTTGCGTTTCCAGTAAAAGAACAGCCTCGAGATCGTACGCCGTTAGAATTAATTGTTGAACAAGAACTGTTGGATTTAGGTGCTGATAGCTACATGATTAATGTTGTCATTCAACGAATGGAAAAATTTTTAGCGCTTGCTTCATTTGAGTTTGATTTAAAAATGCAAGTGTCTAAAAACTGTTTAGATGAAATGAATCAAAATGTATTCCCAGTGATTTCTGATATGCAAGCGTCAATGAGGGATACGATGAATGAAATGTTAACTGAACGTGTATTGCATGAGATTCGTTTATATAATTTAGAAAGGCACGCAGTTAAATAATACATGGTTTATTTTTTAGTTTTACAATATGTGCAACAAATAATCAAAAACGCCGCTGTTTAATATTTATTATTACAGCGGCTTTTTTATTAGTTTTTATTGCCTAATTGCCAAATTTTTTCTGCTCGACTACCTATTATCCAAAAGCTTAACGCTAATATCGCAAAAAAAACGGCTTTATGGAGCGTACCCCAAAAAAACTCAAAATAGCGGCTATATAAACATAATAATAAAAAGATGATGCCAAAGGCTCTTATAAGTGGATTATTATTTTTAATGCCATAATAAATAGCAGTTAAGGTGAGTAATAGCATTGCTACACTCCAGCCCCATAATTCAATCTGTTTGATGTGTGACCAGGCACTTAAACTGTCATAGTTGCCAAAAATAGTTAGCATCCATAAAGCGTTAAAAAAATACATCAGCCCCATAAACAGTGTTGCTTCTTGAAGAAATAGCAATCGCGGATGGTGTTTTAAAGCAATACTAGCACTAATAATTAATGCGCCAAAAACAGTAAACCGTAACGGGATATTCATTCCCCAAAACAGGTAGTGATTCTGAGCGAGGTAAGAGGTTTCTGTTAACACCCATAAACCAATGCCAATCAAAGCAAATAACCACACTAACACTGAGCGTAATTGAATACCGACGATAAGGTAGATGATGGTAGGTAGAAGAATAAAAATACTCTCGCGCCAATGAAGCGCCATCATGGTATGACTTAAAAAGACACTCGTTACAGCGGTTATCAGTACCCCAAAAAAGAATACTGCTTCATTACTAACTGCTTTTTGTGGATAACGCTGTCGTCGTTTGACGCCGAAATAAAACAATCCAGCTGCAATCATAGCGCTAATAAAGGCGAGTACACTTGCTGGCGTATTGATAATACGCGATATCAGTGCAATTAAATAATCATCAGCAATGAGTAAGATCACTGATAGTATAAAACATGCTATAGCTACCCAAAATGAATAAACAGCCAGTAGTTTCCAATCAAAACTAATCACATCATAGCTATGACGTAGTTGCTGAGCTTGTTGGGTATCAATAAGTTGTTGCTGCTGCCATTGATTAATGGTGTCGTTAAGGAATTGTCCTTGGCGTTTATTAACTTTCATATCCATGTGAATTCCAGATAACATCGATCATATATATGCGTTGTGTCATCTTATTGGTATCGTTAAAAGTAGAACTGATAATTGTAACTGATTGTTATGGTATTGGTAGCGTAAACATTATTAGCAACAGAAGATTAATAACTCAATATTATAGTATTGGCTGCGATGACAAGCAGTGTCGACATAAGCAAGTAGTTACAGAGCCGGATAATGTTTGGCGCGGTTCAATATCAAAACACCAGCATGTAGCTTTGCCCGCCTTAATATCACATTGTGCGGGTTGCTGACATTGTGGGCACTGGTGAGTTGCTTTAATCGCTTTAATGTCAGCCATGATCGCCAGTTGTTGCTGTTCTGGATAGGCTATCCAGTGGCTGATTTCTGTCATTGTTCGTAAGCAGCCACTGCAAATTCCTGCATTATTTTTACATTTAGCGACACACGGTGATTTCACTATAATTACCTATTAACGACTCGACAAATAAAGGTAACATGCTAACGGTTAATAGTGATAAATGCCACTTTGCTGATCTGATGACATTCATAGTGGGCAATCACATTTTACGTATTGCTATAAACAACTATGAAGCTGTTTGTTTGAGTAATTCATAAATCGCAATATCATCTTGTGATAGATGATGACTTGGAAATGTTAGTTCAGTAACATTTTTCATGCCGATTTTTAGCATTACATTTTCAGGGCCTGAAACTGTCTTTAAATGTCGACCGTACAGGTGTTCTAAATTAAGTTTATTAAAACCATAGTCTTTAATCCGTTCTACCGCCTCTGTGCAGTAACCATTACCCCAAAATGGCACTCCAATCCAATAGCCCAACTGGGCACTATTTTCATTAATATTTTCTAATCCGGCGCAGCCGATAAGTTGATGATTACTTTTTAGGGTAATAGCGAAAATAGCTGATTGTTTGCTATACCATCCAGCTAAATGTTTGCCTATCCACTTTCCAGCCATACCATCAGAATAGGGGTGTGGAACACTAATGGTACCGTTAGCAATATCAACGCTACCAGCAAGTCGTTGTATTTTAGTTGCATCTGATAGCTCTAATGGCCGAAGAATTAAGCGTTCTGTTGTTAACAGTGGTTGCATTTTATTCATAATAATATACTCACAAACATAGCTAGATATAGTTATTAACCAATAAATTTGAATTAATTTATAGGGCTGCGATCAATGATTTGATGACTAGTATGGTGAAATAGTGAAATTTGTGCAGTCGCGCTTAATTATTAAAATTGTGTGATCTGTTGACTTGGTAGTGGTGGCTTGGGGGTAAGTGCTATCTACACGTAACAAAAAAACAATGAAAGATTCAATTAAACGTTGTTACTTTTTTCTTATATAGCAATGTGTTAGGTTAAGTTAACAGTAATAGTGTAAAAATAAATACTCATATCATTAAAAAAAAGACTTATAGCAGTTGTCAAATAGCAAAAACAGAATTATATTAACTATGTTGATATAAATCGTTAGGTGAAATTAGCTTTAAAAAAATTAGAAAGTCTTTGTTTATATTCTTTCCTTAATTATCCTCCACGAAACTTATCATCATTATATTTATTCACAACGGAACTTATTCATAGAAGTTGTTGTCATAAATAGATAAATAAAAATTGTTCATCATAATTCAATTAATATGTCATTGTAATGTCATACAATATTGGTTAACTAGAGCACGAATAGTCGAGTAAGAACGGTATTAATATATAGTGATATCAACCTTGCTCATTGGGACATAAATGAGAGGTTTATAATGAAAACACGTAGTCGTAGACAGTGGTTTTACCATAAAAATCAAACAACTAAAGTTGTTAAAGCTTAAAAACTAGAAAAACATTTCTTTATCAGTGATAAAGCAATGAATACATTTAATTATCCTCTAATTAAATGTTTGTTGAAAATTGTTCATAACAAATATCAACCGCAAAGTAGCCAGAGAGAAACATTCATATTGTAAAATTTCTGGCTAACTTATACTCCTTTTTTATTATCAATTATTAACTTTAGTTATCAATTGAAAAAGCAAACGTTTGCTTTTGGTGTTGAGTTTTTTGTTATTAATGGTGTTTAATGCTCGTTTATTAATTATCTATATATATTGCCACCAATAATCAGATCGCTTGGAATCGACGTAAGTGGAATATTACCAATATAAATATTACCGTCGACCACCAGTTTATTTGGAAGAGCTTTAAGCTGACTGTTTTGGATAAATAAATCACCTTTAACATATAAGTTATCGGGTAGTTTTTTGAGTTGAGTATGGGCAACACTAAGATCGCCATAGACTTGTAAACCAAAATTAAGCTCTTTAATTTTAGAGTAAGCAAGATTGATGTAACCATCTACTTTAAGCGCTAATGGTAAATACTCAATATGGCTATAAGCTAAATTAAGATTGCCTTTAATGGTAAGACTTAATGGTAAATATTTAATTTGGCTACTTTCAAGATTTAGGTCCCCATCTACAACAAGGGGATCGGGTAAGCGAATGTCACCACTGTATTTTAGCGAAAGATTACCATAACTATCTTGATAATTAAGTAAATGGGTTGGAGTTAGTGCTAACGCTGGTTGAGTGGTAATTAACACTCCGATTAGGCATAACAGCCATTTATAACGATACATATTGAGAGTCGTAACCATTTTTAATCATGAATGAGTGTTTATATCGGATGATTGGCTTATTACTTTAGCTATTGATGATGTTTAATGTTCGAGAACGTTGCTATTTGTACTTATATTCAATGTATAATCAGCGCCCATTTGGCTAATAGGTTGATAATAAATGAACAAGCAAGTGTTACTTGAGCGTATTGAGGCACAGTTAGAACAGACATTACAAATAGCAACTGAAGCTGCAATGCGTGCTTATAATACCGCGACAGATGATGAAAATGTGGCGGAAAATAAATACGATACTTTTGCATTAGAAGCGTCGTATCTTGCTCATGGTCAAGCTCAGCGAGTAGCTGAATGTAAAGCTGATATTAGTGCTTATCAGCATTTATTTGCCACAATGCCTACTCAACAAACGACCATTGTTGTTGGCCATTTAGTGTCTTTAGAAGATCAACAAGGGCATGCTAAGAAGGTGTTTTTAGGGCCGGCGGCAGGAGGCTTAAAATTTATGATTAATAATGAGGAAGTCATAACCGTGACACCGAGCTCACCTTTTGGTGAAGCATTGCTTGGTCGAGAAATCGATGAAGAGATAGATATCCATATCGGCGGTAATATTCTATGGTTTGATGTGATTAATATTGAGTAATTACCTGATTTTTTGATTTTAATCATTATCATAGTGAAAATGTGAATTAGTAACAGTTATCATCGCCTTTATAGCAGTAGAATCATTCATTCCGAAGTGAAATACTGAGCATAAAGATTATGCCTAATACTAATAAAGCGAGGCTATGATGCAACCTGCTTATGCTAATTTAATCGAGCAATTACGCCTTCAAATAGATGAAAAAAGGATTATTACTGATCCTACGTTGATGTTGGCTTATGGTACTGATGCGAGTTTTTATCGTTTGTTACCACAAATAGTTTTACAGCTTGATACGCTTGATGAAGTTATCTTTGCGATTAAAGCGTGTTATGAACATCAAATTCCAATGACGTTTCGTGCTGCAGGGACGAGCCTATCAGGTCAAGCACAGTCAGATTCAGTCTTAATTACATTAACTCGGCGTTGGCGAGATTATAAAGTGCTTAATGATGGCGCTCAGATATGGTTACAACCCGGCATCATTGGCGCGGAAGCGAATACAATATTAGCGCCATTTGGACGAAAAATTGGTCCCGATCCTGGTTCTATTAATAGTTGTAAGATCGGCGGCATTGTGGCAAATAATGCCTCTGGTATGTGCTGTGGCACTTCGCAAAATAGCTACCGTACTATTGCAGGAATGACAGTGGTACTTGCTGACGGAACACTATTAAACACCTTAGATCTCAATAGCATTACAGCGTTTAAAAAAACGCATGCTGCAATGATCGACGAGCTGATGTTATTGGTCAGCGAATGTCAGGCTAATAGTGTACTTGCAGATAAAATTCGCCATAAATACCGCTTAAAAAATACCACCGGTTATAGTTTAAATGCTTTAGTGGATTTTGATGATCCAATTGATGTATTACAACATCTATTTATTGGTTCAGAGGGCACGTTGGGTTTTATTGCTGATGTGACTTATAACACGGTAATTAATCATCAATTTAAGGCATCGGGACTGTTTGTGTTTGCTGATATTGAGCAAACATGTTTAGCGGTGAGTCAATTAAGTAAAACACGAGTCGCAGCTGTCGAGTTAATGGATAACCGTTCATTAGCGTCAGTGGCAGCAAAGCCAGGAATGCCTGCCTTTATTGCTCAACTAGGGGCTGATGGTAATACAGAAGCTGCCGCATTATTGATTGAGCTACATGCTGAAAATGAACAAGATTTACTTCTTCAGGCAGAGGGAATCCAACAGATTATCAATGCATTCTCTCCGATTGAGCAAGTTGATTTTAGTCGTGATGCAACCATCTGTGAACAATTGTGGGGCATTCGTAAAGAGTTATTTCCCGCTGTTGGTGCCGTCCGTGAAAGTGGCACAACGGTTATTATTGAAGATGTTGCTTTCCCTATTGCGCAGTTAGCGCCAGCTGTACGTGATTTACAACAATTGTTTGTCCAATTTGATTATCATGAAGCGATTATTTTTGGTCATGCGTTAGCGGGTAATTTGCATTTTGTATTTACCCAATCATTTGATACTCAAGCTGAAATTGAACGCTATAGTGCATTTATGGATGCAGTTGCAGAGCTTGTGGCGGTTGAATATCAAGGCTCATTAAAGGCAGAGCATGGCACTGGACGTAATATGGCGCCATTTATTGAACTTGAATGGGGCTATGCTGGTTATCAATTAATGCTCGCGATTAAAGGAGTGTTTGATCCTCGCGGAGTATTAAATCCAGGGGTGATTATAAATGCTGATAAACAATCACATATTAAAAACTTAAAAGCGATGCCTGTCGCTGATGAGCTTATCGATAAATGTGTTGAATGTGGTTTTTGTGAACCTGTGTGCCCATCGCGTAATTTATCATTAACCCCACGCCAGCGTAATACGGTGTATCGTGAAATATCGCGCTTACGGCGTAGTAATGAAGATCCTCAGCGGTTAGCAGCGATGGAAAAAACATACCGTTATTATGGGTTAGATACTTGTGCGGCAACTGGATTGTGCGCTGAACGTTGTCCTGTTGGAATTAATACCGGTGATTTAGTTCGTAAGTTACGTCAAAATCATACTGAAAAAGCGAAGAAAATTGCCTCATGGACAGCCGATCATTTTGCAACAGTCACAGCATCTGCAAAAGTAGGGCTAACTGTAGCGAGCAAGATGCATAAAGCTTTAGGCACAAATAGAATGCGTAAGCTAACGCAACAAGCTTATCAACTTTCAGGGCATAAAGTTCCGCAATGGACTCCGCATATGCCTTTACCAGCAGCTAAAATAATTACACCTGTTATTAGTGGTATAACAAAAGAGCGGGTGGTGTATTTTCCTAGTTGTGCCGCTAGAAATATGGGAACTGAGGTAAATGCACTCGATAAACGCCCGTTGACGGAAGTAACGATTTCTTTGCTTGAAAAAGCAGGATATGAAGTCATATTACCAGATGATCTCAATAATCAATGCTGCGGTATGCCATATATTAGTAAAGGTTTTCCAGAAACGGCACAAGTTAAAGCCCAACAACTTGAACAAGCATTATGGCAAGCATCTCATCAAGGGCAATATCCTGTACTAATGGATACCAGTCCATGTGCTAGTACCAGTAAGCAGTCTTTACGCAATGATATTACTATTTATGAGCCATTTAAATTTGTGGCTGATTTTGTATTGCCAAGATTAACGATCACACCACAGCAAGAGCCTGTAATGTTGCATATTACCTGTACGTCACGTCGTCAGGGATTAGCGTCTGTTATTGAACGTGTAACTAGAGCATGTGCAACAGAGGTAATTATTCCTGATGATATTACTTGTTGTGGTTTTGCTGGTGATAAAGGATTTACCAAACCTGAACTTAATGCGAGCGCGTTAGCACCATTAAAAGCACAAGTGCCTCAAGGATGTCATGAAGGTTATTCAAATAGTCGAACTTGTGAGATCGGCTTATCTGAACATAGTGGTATTGAATATCGTTCAATTTTATATTTAGTCGATAAAGTTAGCCATTAGCATTTATCGTTAATCGTTAATCGTTAATCGTTAATCGTTCGACACTCCTCGCTACTTGAATTAAATAGCGAGGAGTTTTAGTGTTCTTTTATTGGTACGAGTTGCTGTAGTGGTTTTATGTCAGTACAGATTGTATTCATTTAAGCAATAATGGTAAAAATGGAGTTTAAGTTTTTATAATTAAGTGGCAATAATAAAACCATTAAACTTTCATGTATTTTAGCTATTTAGGAAGGGAAAAGAGCCAAATTAATGTATTTACTCTAATTCATTAGGTCAATGCTTTAAAATGACGCTTTACTTGACCCAATTATATCCTCCTCCCCATTGGTACCGACTTGAAAGCCTCTGCTCACAAGCCTATTATTTCAATACGTTAATTATTGTGGTTATGTTTATAACAATACAGTTGCATGGTTATTAATATGTATTAGTTATGACTAGACGAACTTTTTTTGGCTTAATAATTTCTATCATCTAGACTCAAATTTAGCTAAGTGTTAGCTAAATAGGATAAATTCATGGCAACGACAGATACGGCTCCAATTGAACAACCTAATCCAGCAACTAAATCAAATAAATTTCGTAATATTTTTATTTTTATTGTTATTGCTGCGGTTTTAGGTACCGCTGGATATTTTTATACTCGTCATCAAAAACTATATCCAAGTACTGATGATGCGTATATCCACGCCAATATTCTTTACGTTGCACCACAAATAAGTGGCAAGGTACTCAGTGTTAATGTTGAAAACTATCAACATGTAGCTGAGGGGGATTTATTAGTTAAGATTGATCCTGCACCTTATGAAATTCAGTTAGAGCAAGCGAAAGCAGCTTATGAAGTTGCGACTCAACAAAATAAAGCCACCGATGATGCAATTTTAGCGGCGAGCGCAAATGTACGAGCTGCTGATGCTAACCTTGTTGACGTTCAAAAAACGTATCACCGTGTTATGGATTTAGTGAACCGAAAATTGTTGCCGTTACAGCAAGGCGATGATGTAAAAGCGAAGTTAGCCAGCGCTCAAACAAACCTTGAGGCCGCACGTGCAAAAATGTCACAACTGATTAATCAACAAGGCGCTAAAGGCGATGAAGCACCACAAGTAAAACAAGCAGCAGCGGCATTAAGCCAAGCAACGTTAAACTTATCGTACACTAATATTTATGCGCCGTATGACGGTAAGCTAGGTAAAGTGAGTGTGCGTCCTGGTAGTGTTGTTTCTCCTGGTTTGGCAATGATGCCATTAATTGAAGATAACACAGCATGGCTGCAAGCTAACTATAAAGAGAAAGATATCGGCTTATTGAAAGTCGGTATGACAGCGACAGTGGTGTTAGATATGTACCCAGATGTGACCTATCAGGGGCAGGTTGAGGCATTGTCTCCTGCAAGTGGTTCATCTTTCTCATTATTGCCACCTGAAAATGCCACTGGTAACTGGGTTAAAGTTCCTCAACGTTTTCCTGTACGTGTCAAGTTTACAGATTTGAAAAATAAGCCATTACTGCGTGTTGGTGCGAGTGCTGACGTCACTATTGATACCCAATCAGAGACCAACTAATGAGTCAGTCAGTCACGCCAGCTAATCGTACATGGATTACCTTAGCCGTTATGTTATCAGCAATCATGGTATTGCTGGATATGACGATTGCCAACGTTGCACTACCGCATATGATGGGTGCATTAGGGGTTACATCTGAGCAGGTGACATGGGTACTTACTTCTTACTCAATGGCTGAAGCTATTTGTATACCACTTGCGAGTTATTTTGCGCTTAAGTTTGGTGTGAGAAGATTACTATTAGTATCTGTGGTTGGTTTTATTGTTACGTCGGCTTTATGTGGTCAAGCTGATAGTCTTGCTGAAATGGTAACTTTTCGTATTATGCAAGGTGCATTTGGTGCGTCAGTTATTCCACTGGCACAATCAACCATGGTGCAAATTTACCCTGCTAACGAGCGTGGTAAAGCAATGGCATTGTTCAGTGTTGGTATTCTACTTGGCCCTATTTTAGGTCCTACAGTAGGCGGCATTATCACTGAAAATATGGATTGGCGTTGGATTTTTTACGTCAATGTGCCTGTTGGTGCCTTATGTCTAACATTGGTTTATATGTTCGTTAAAATTGATGGCAAAGGTGAGTCTAAATTAGACTGGCCATTAGTTATCGGTATGACGGTAGGTATCGGTTTATTACAAATGGTACTTGATAGAGGTAATGAAGAAGGGTGGTTTGAGTCTAATTTTATTCTATTTTCATTGATTATAAGTGCCATTGCTTGGGTGTTCTTTATTGTACGGTCATGGCGAACCAAAGGCGATATTGCTCCAATGTGGCTATTAAAAGACCGTAACCTTGCGGTGTCATGTTTGATCATGGCTGGCTTTTCGATGGGACTGTTTGGTATTACTCAGTTACAACCGATGATGTTAGAGCAATTATTACATTACCCCGTCGAAATGACAGGATTTGTTATGGCGCCGCGTGGATTAACTTCTGCGATTGTATTGTTGGTGATGGCACAATATATGGATCGTTTAGATCCAAGAATGCTGGTGGCGGTTGGACTTGGGTTTAGTATTTTTGGTACTTACCTGATGATGCAGTACTCAATGGAAATTAATCTATATTGGGTACTCATACCATCAATCATTCAAGGCATGGGGATGGGGTTAGTGTTTGCACCATTGAGTCAAATGGCATATCGAACTTTAGAAGCTAAATATGCTGTTGGTGGAGCGGTGATGTATAACCTTTGTCGAACCATTGGTAGTTCATTTGGTATCTCAATTGTAAATACCTACTTTAGCCGAACTCAACAGCGTGAATGGCATGCTTTAGGGGCTGATATAAGCACCACTAATCCAATATTACAACAACAGGCAATGCAGCATCATACAACGGTTACTGATCCTAACTTTATTGCTCAAGTCAGTGCGTTATTACATCAACAATCGACATTACTGGCCTTTGTATATACATTTGGTTTCTTAATGTTTTCTTATGTTGCATTGTTGCCTTTATTAGCTTTGTATAAGTTTAAGAAAAAAGCTCCAGCAGCGGCGGTGAATTCTCATTAATATTGATTAGTATAATGAGTAAGCAATAAAAAAAGGTAGAGTATTCTACCTTTTTTTATGTGCTGATGATCGTATGTTGGTTATTTTACTAGCACTGGTTTGATTGCTAACTATACGTTATTGTTGTTATTTTTTCTTTTTGGTTAAAAATATACCTGTCGGTAAGGTTGGATTATATTTTGCCTTTACAGACTAAGTCGTGGTGGTTATTATGGCTGCCATGGAGAGATGGCTGAGTGGTTGAAAGCACCGGTCTTGAAAACCGGCATACGTTTATAGCGTATCTAGGGTTCAAATCCCTATCTCTCCGCCACCTTTGAAGCCTCGTCTTATATGACGGGGCTTTTTTATTACCTCGTTTTAATTAATCTCTTCGCTATTTACGATATTTTATTGCCATTATTTATTTAAATATTTTGTAGCTGTTATGTCATTATTGTAAATTTAGTGAATTGTAGTCATTTGAAAAGTATTTTTGTTAGCTTAAAATGTATTGTTAACAATAGTAAAAATAAAGTAATAGCTCGGTATTATATTTTACCGCGTATATTATAAACACTGACAAATTAGACAGTTGCTGTGATGATATTTGATAATAATGGCTAGTTGTTCGATATAATGAAAAAAGGTTAAATTGTTAAATCAAAATAATATTTACTTAACAGTTAGTTATGAGATTTATTTTTAATTAAATAAGGAAAATTTGATCTAGGTATTAGCTTTCTTTTTGTGTCTTAAATTGAGTATTTTTTGGTTAAAGTTCTATATAAAGTAGGCTGGAGAGTGATTATATTACGGGTAAATAATCAATAAGGACAATAAGATGGAACCCGTAATTAAAAACAAATATACAATAAGTCATACCGTAAATACGTTATTATCACCATTGATTTCATCCTTAGTAAATAACCTTAGTCCTAAAGCATTTGGTACATTATTTAAAACAGCGTCTAAATTTGCTGACGAAGAAAATAAACCTGGTTTATTAGAAGCAGCACAAATGTGTAAAGAAGAAGATCCTCAAGTGCTTGGGTGGTTACGGGCATTAAAAAAATTATCACCAAATTGCCGTAAGAAACTGATTCAAAATTTGATTATTAATCACGGTGTACTTGGTGCAAAAGAAAGAGAACAAAATAAACTAAAATATGGCACGAATATTCCTTTCCTAGTGCTTCTGTCTCCTACTTATCAGTGTAATCTTGAATGTGTTGGTTGTTATTCAATGCTTTATGGTAATGAATACCATTTTACGAAAGATGAGATGTATAACATTCTTACTCAATTTTATAATTTAGGTGTGAGATTTTTTACTTTTACTGGTGGTGAACCTTTTGTATATAAATACATGTACGAGATCTTTGAAGACTTCAATGATTGTTATTTCATGATTTATACCAATGGCACGTTATTAAAAGAGAATAAAGTTAAAAAGCTGGCTGAGTTGGGTAATGTCGCCATTACTATCTCAATAGAAGGGGGAGAAGAGTATACTGATTGGCGTCGTGGAGAAGGCGTATTCCAAAAAACCTGTGAAACACGGAAACTACTGAAACAGTATGGTGTTCTTACTGGAGCATCACTAATGGCAACATCAGAAAATCATGCTGAGATCATGAGTGATGAGTTCTGGGACTTCTTGGTTAATGAAAATGTAGAATATGTGTGGACATTTCAATATATGCCAACTGGAGCTGATGCTAATTTTGATTTGGTGCCGACGCCGAAACAGCGGTATGAGCGTTTCCACAAACTAGAAGTTATGCGTAAAGGTGGCACATTTGCTTTCTTAGCTGACTTTTGGAACCACGGTTTTCTTGTTAATGGTTGTATGTCTGGTGGTTCTAATTACCTTCATATTAATGCAAAAGGTGGTGCAGAACCTTGTGTGTTTCAGCCTTATGCGGCAGATAATGTTCGTGATAAGTCCATCATTGATATTCTTCGTTCTAAATTCTTTGAAGGCTACAAAAAAGATATTCCCTTCAATGATAACTTAATGCAGCCTTGTCCGATTATTGATAACCCAGAGGAATTTCGTAAGCATATTCAAGATGTTGGAGCCGTTCCTCAATATGAAGGTGCAGATGGATATCTTAAATTTGGCGATCAACTTGATAGTCTTGCTAAAGAATGGGAAAAATATGCAATTAAGATTTGGGATGAAGAAGGGTACGGTGATCAATATACAGCGGAACATAAATGTTATACCTGTGGCGGCAAGTGATTAATAATAAAAATGTAGTATTGTTTTTAATCGACGATATAAAATTATGATTAATTGTTATCATGTATTCATATTGAGCGATTGTTTGAATAAAAAACTTTACAGGTAATGCGTTTTATGTGACAATTTAGTCACTCTGTAGCTAGAGTAATTGATTGAGAATTAAGTAAAAGAAAAACCCTTAGAAGCATCTTCGTTATTGTTGTGTACACTAGTGTTTCCCTTCGCTTTATCATCATCATATTAAATTATTCAAGCTTCAGTGCATCGCACTTTGCGATAATTTTAAAGAATTTATATAAGGGACACAAAATGTCTAACAAATCAACTGGTCTAGTAAAGTGGTTTAACGAAGAGAAAGGTTTTGGTTTCATTACTCAAGACAACGGCGGTGCTGACGTATTCGTTCACTTCCGTGCAATCGCTTCTGAAGGCTTCAAAACTCTTGCTGAAGGCCAGAAAGTGTCTTTTGAAGTAGAGCAAGGCCAAAAAGGTCTTCAAGCTGCAAACGTTGTAGCTCTATAATTTTATAGTTAATCTATAAAGTTAATATTGGCGTAAATAACTCAGTTATTTGCGCCTTTTATATTTTTGAGTCTTTCACTTTTATTTCTTATTCTTCATTCCCTCCTTCGTTCACATTTCTATTCTATTTTCAAATTAGCTTAATGATTGTATGTTGTTGTCGATATTCATTTATTGATGACAAGAAGATGTTTAATCAATTGCTAAATTAAACACCTCTCTATAAGTTAAACCACCTAAGCAATATCGTGGATACTTGTTTATTAACATGATGACAGTATTGGTAAGTATTTACTGACTCTATGATTCTGTTAACTTGACTAAACGGCCGTCATAAGAACAAATGATACTGATAGCATCTTTTTTGAAGCGGTGAAGACAATGGTAGACAGCTTGTAGATGTTGTATTTCAGCGGTGATATTGTCTTCGAATTCTGGTGGATAAACAGCATCTATTATTATTGATGACTTGAGGCTAGTCTGTCGCGTTAGGGTTATTTTTTTCCAATATGTCATATTTCGTATTAGTAAGTATATTGTAATTTTATAGTACAGTATTCTGTATGTTTAGTGAAGCTATTTTGCTGTCATGGGGATATACAGAGTATTATTTTGTATAATTGTGGTGTGCAGAAATAAAATAAGAAAAAGAACTACATACGAGGTAAAGTCATCTCTTTATGTAGTGAGCAGGCAAAAAAATACCACTCTAAGAGTGGTATTTAATGTTAATCGTTTTTATCGTGCATTTGTTGGTGCAACAAGACGCGCTTTACCAATAACGTGAGCAAGGATGTTATAACCTGCTAGAGCCGGTGATGCATTTTCAGGTAATTTAATATTCGCTGTATTTAATGCATAAACAGTAATCTGGTAATTATGTGGTTTTGCATTTGGTGGTGGACATGCGCCGCCAAAACCTTTAAAGCCAAAGTCATTAGTAACCATGCTCGCTCCTTTAGGTAGAGCTTTACCACCAACAGCACCAGCACCTTCAGCTAAAGAGTGTACATTAGCTGGAATGTTAATTACACTCCAGTGCCACCAACCACTTCCTGTTGGTGCATCTGGATCATACATAGTAACAGCAAAACTTTTTGTTCCTGCAGGTACATCTGTCCAGCTTAACTGCGGAGATTCATTTTTACCTGTACAGCCCCATTGGTTAAATAGCTGTTGATTATTCAGTGTTTGATCATTGGTAACGTTCTGACTCGTTAATGTCATTGCTGCTTGTGACATGAAAGAGGGTAATGCAAAAAGCAGTGCCACAGCAATTGTTTTAAATTTCATCATTTCACCTGTAATAGAGCTAAAATTTGCGTTATTTAACAACTTATAATTATTAAATATTAGTGGAAAACCTTTAATGGTTATAATGTAGCATTACTTACAATAGCTCAAATCAATAAAAATACATCAATTGTTGAGAAAAAATACTCTAAAGGATAAAACGTGAGATCATTACCTCCATTAAAAGGTATTATTTATTTTGAAGCCTCTGCTAGGTTACAAAGCTTTAAATTAGCAGCTGAAGAATTATTTGTAACACCGGGAGCGGTGAGCCATCAAATCCAGACACTTGAAGAATTTATTGGGCAAAAGTTATTTATTCGTCAACATCGAGGAATCAAATTAACGAATGCAGGGATACGTTATTTTAATCGCATTTCACTGATTTTAAAGGATTTAGATCAGGCAACAACAGATGTCGGATTTGTCACTAAAACACAAAAATTAATCGTGTCGATTCCACCAACATTATTAAATAAGTGGCTATTACCACAGCTTAACTATACTTATTTAACTGAAAATTCCATTGCTATTGTTTTTATTGATACCATTGAAACCTTGGATTTGAATAAAGAGAACATAGATTTATCAATACGTTACTGTATTGAAGCGCCAACGGAAAAATATCATCGGTTATTATTTCAAGAACGAATGATTGCAGTTTGTGCACCCAATTATATTAATAAACCGTTAGATGATCTTGCAGATGAAAGGCTAGCTAGTTGTACATTAATTGAAACGACAAATAGATTAATTCAGTGGGATCTAGTTTTAGCTAATAATAATATAAAACCCTATTCTAATCAGAGTAAAATTTATTTTCAAAATTCGATGCATACCATTGAGGCGGCAATACAAGGTATTGGTATTGCTTTTGTTAATCGTCTTTTTGTTGAGTCATATTTAGAGCAAGGTGTATTGATAGAAGCTATTAATATGACTGTTATGCAGGAAAAAGTGCCTGGTTACTATTTAGTAAGTAATTATGAAAAAATGCAAAATTCAGCAACTCAACTTCTTTATAAAGAAATTGAGTCGTATATTAATAATGATATAACTAGCGTTATTGTTGATAACTAATTACGAGTAAGTGCGTTATTCTGCATGCATGGCTATATCAGTAATTGCTTCATCATTTTCAATATTATCAAGCAGTGATCTTAATAATAACATTGCTTGTGTTAGTGAATATTCTTCGTTACATACTAATGACTGAATTTGTTGTTGATAATCAGATAATTGTCTCATTATTTCTCCTTATAAATATCAGTTGTTAGCTTGGTTGTGTACTTTTCACCAAGTAAATTATCTCGAGCTGCTGACCATGCGTTTGCATAACATAGTGCTAATTTAGCTTTGTCAGCACTTTTAATTGGTCCTTGATCAATGGTGTTTTTTTGATCATTACATTGTGTCTTTATTTTGGTGTTATATACCTTGCCTTGATCGGTCAGATTATAAACCTGATCTTTGGCAATTTTTGTCGCTTGTTGTAAGCAGTCAATAAGTCCTTGCTCATCATAATTGGGATTAGTGACACATGATTGTACAACAATAGAATTTGTTGCATTAGCTGCCGCTGAAAATAATGTACCAAGAGTAACAGTAACTAAAAGTGTTTTTGTGAAAAGAGATGACATATATATTTACTCACTAATTCATATTCTTATGTGTTAAATGATATACCTAAAACACATAAAGTAAATGTAGAAGCTGATGATTAAGCGGGAAGTTATATTGAGATTAGGTTTCATTATGAGCAAGATTAGTTTAGCAGTTAAATTTTGCAATTATTTGTTGCAAAATATATGCGTTTGTAATTATTATGTAACCAATAAATAGCAACTAAGTACTCAAGGATGAGGTATGAAAGAAGTAGTATTTGAGAATGACGTGGTTCGTCTTTATCTTAATGAGATATCACTTAAGCCGTTGTTAACTAAATCTGATGAAATCCTTTATAGTCGCAAATCATTACTTGGTGATGAAAATGCTAAACGTGTTCTTATTGAGTCAAACTTGAGACTGGTTGTTAGTTTAGCCAAAAAATATAGAGCGTCGACGTTATTATTGAGTGATTTAATTGATGAAGGAAACATTGGTTTAATTACTGCTGTTGAGAAATTTGATCCAGAGAAAGGTTTTCGGTTTTCTACTTATGCATCATGGTGGATAAAACAAACGATTGAGCGTGCAATCCATAATCAAAGTCGTACTATTCGATTACCCGTTCATGTATCAAAAGAAGTTAATACTATCTTACGTGCTCATCGCGATTTAATGTCTAAAAATAATAATGAGCCATCTCCGGAAGAGATCGCTGATTACTTGAAGCGCGACGTAAGTGAAGTTTCATCTTTAATGACAAATAATTTGAATGTTTTATCTTTTGAACAAACATTGAATGACGACGATAATCATTCGTTATCGTATTTTGTCGCTGATGAAAACGCCAAGCTAGATAAAGAATTAGAAACCAATGACATGCAAGTGATTACTAAAAAAGTATTGTCTAAATTAAGTGAACGCGATCGTGAAATCATTTGCCGCCGTTTTGGGTTATTGGGATACGAGCCACAAACATTACAAGAAGTCGCTGATGCTGTAGGGTTAACTCGTGAACGGATTCGTCAATTACAAATAAAAAATCTGACGCGATTAAAGCGTTCTTTAGTTAACGATAACTATGATATGGAAATGTTGTTTTCAGTATCAGCATAAACCATGATGATATATAGATAATAAGGATGATTGCTATCATCCTTTTTTTATATTTGTGATATACAATAGCGATCATAAATACACAGTTATGCTCCATATCTGCAGATTGAAGTTTTATCTAAGAAGCATATTATAAAATTATGAATAGCGATCAATCTTTATTATTCATAATTTTAGGAGTGTTGTTATGCCAATTACCGATGAAACATGTGAACATTCAGAATTACTTAATGCATTAATATCTCGGCAATCATTATTATCGACTAACAGAATGCAATCTATTGTTTATGCGGCAGCACTAGCTTGTCAGAATAAGAATGTATTACGCATGATTCAACATCTCGTTGGTGAGGTGACGCCCAATCAGCGTCAAGATATTCATCATGCAGTTGTAAGGATGGCTGCGACGAATGCTTATTATATGGCTATGCATAGTATTGATTTAAATTGTAATATTTCTAATGCAATGCAGTTAACACCATTAAAAGAATTAGATGTTGAAGATAAAACAAGTTATTACTACGCCTGTATTGCAGCTTGTCTCGTTAATAAAGGTTACAGTTGTTTAAGTAATCATATTACGCTTTTACGTAGTTGTGATGAATCTGATGAGTCAATCAATATGGCCTTAAGGTTGGTTGCTTCGGTGTTAGCTATGTGTCAATCAAACTTTAGTAATGAGTACTTTTTAGATAATTAATAGTAAACGGAAATAATATTGACACATAAAAAAGCTGCTAATTATTTAGCAGCTTTTTTATGTGTTGAGAGATAAGAACCAGAACCTAAACAATGTAATTAGTCTAATAGTGCTAATGAAGGGAAATATAGCAAGTACTTGATAGCTATGCGATATAAAAGAGTAAATTAGCATTATACCTTGATGTAATAATATATAGTCATATGATACTATTCACTATAAATTTTGTGTTATTCCATTTTATATATGGATATACATTAAATATTAATGTCATAAACTATTATAATCACCATTAATCGTTAATGGTATGTTGAGAGATGTTGCTGTGATTGATCTGTTAAAAGATATCTTAGGATGGACATCAGTGGTGTTTTATATATTAATTACAATATTTAACACCATGAAAGTTACTCGTTATGCAGCTTTTGCTTCTGCAGCGAATGATACAATATGGTCTATATTGATGGGATGGTGGCCAAAGGTTATCCTTAACTTATCGGTTACAGCTATTAATTTATATCGATATTTTAAAGATTTTACTCAAACAGCAAAGATTATTATTCAATTATTAGCTGCAGTAATGATTGCTGGCATATCCTATATTGTTTATGTTGCCGTTCATGCTTTTATTGCTGAGCCAACGTTAGCCGTTGGATTACAGTTTGTTGATCTTGGTGTGATTGTTATCGCACTATATATGACCGAGTTAAAAAAATATCGATTATTGATGTTGCTATCAGGTTTTGTTGGTATGGTCGGTTATTTTGGCAACCCACAGATGATGATCATTAAAGCACTGGTTATTATAATTATGAGCTATAAGTTGTTTACAACACGTAATGATACACCAGAGCAGCAAGCGGCAGAAAATAAGTAACTTTTAATAGATTATAGCTATTGTCCCGTACTGCTTTATTGGTTTAAAACCATTGATATAAAAAAACGCTCATTATGAAATACAATGAGCGTTTTTTGGCATTTACTTAATATCATCTACTTAATATAAGTAGATGATGTATTAAATTTCAAAGCTAGCTAGAGCATCGCCATTATCAAGCAATTGTTGTAGTGCTTTAGGTGTGCGGCCTTGACCTGTCCACGTCTTCTCATCGCCATTTTCATCAACGAATTTGTATTTAGCTGGACGAGCAGCACGCTTTTTCTTTGTTTTTGGGCTATCGCCAATTAATGCAATTAATTCTTCAGGTGTAATACCTTCAGCTGCAAGCATATCACGGTATTTCTGCAGTTTGGCTTCTTGTTCTTTATTTTCTGCTTTAGCTGCTTCTTCTTCCACACGGCGTTCTTCAACGACTTGAGTGAACTTTTGTAGGCCTTCTTGCAGATCTTCAATAGACATTTCACGCGCTTGAGCTCTCAAAGAGCGTAGATTTAAAAGAGTTTCAATCATGTTATTAATTCTAAATAAAAGTAATTTTGCCTATTGTACTTAACTTTTATAATAAGACACTAAAAATAGTTCCTATTATTGTAACTAAATCTCATTTTTTGTTTTTTATTGTCGTATTACTGCTATTTTTTATTTTATTGATAAATAGAATCTAACTGAAACGACTATTATTTTTAGGTTATTAATACGGCCATTTACAGTGATAAAAAAACTAAATTTATAATGATGATATTCAAATGATAGAGAATGGGTATGTTATACATTATAAACTCTAAGCTTATAAACATTAGCGATGAAACGGTAACTGAACTTATATTTGGTTAATAATATGGGACTTGTTTAATATTTATCGCTTAAAAATTATCAATATGCAATATATAAATTTATATTGAGATCGATACCAATGTATTTATTTGTTTCTATTTGTAACTGTAGAACGTTAACTTTGATTGTTAATGCACCAGATAGTTGATTTTTTTACTTAAACAGGGCTTTTTCAGTCTTGTATCAAAAAATTTTATCATTACCATAATAGAAATTATTTGTGTCTTTAGTGTTAAAAGAACATCATATATGTAACTTTTCATGGATGATATATAGCAGTAAGGATATCGTTTGAGTACATTACGTAAAAATTTCGAGCTAATTGATAAGCCAACATTTTTTGGTGCATTAGCAATGTT
Organism: Photobacterium andalusiense; assembly: GCF_900185625.1. Lineage (GTDB taxonomy): Bacteria > Pseudomonadota > Gammaproteobacteria > Enterobacterales > Vibrionaceae > Photobacterium > Photobacterium aquimaris. The sequence goes on along the minus strand of NZ_FYAJ01000003.1, from coordinate 36,117 downwards.
GATCTCAGTGGTTGTTCCACTACTTTTATTCCCAAAAGAAGGCGCAGAATGGATTGCTGTCGCTAAAACCTTTATGACAGACAAACTAGGCTTTTTATATTTAGCACTAGGTATGGCTGCTTTCTTTTTTATGATTTACATTGTTTTTTCTGATATTGGCCAAATTAAATTGGGCGATGCTGATGAAGAACCAGAGTTTAAGACGGCATCATGGGCTGCAATGTTATTTTGTGGTGGTATCGGTGCAAGTATTCTTTACTGGGGTGCTATCGAATGGGCTTATTATTACCAAAGTCCACCATTCCAATTAGCACCTGGTAGCGAAGAAGCTGTACGTTGGGCTGCAACCTATGGTGTTTTCCACTGGGGTCCTATTGCATGGTGTATTTACCTTGTACCAGCAGTGCCAATTGCTTATTTCTTTTATGTTCGTAAACAGCCTGTATTGAAAGTATCAGCTGCATTAATGCCTGTAATTGGTGAAGCACGCAGTCACGGCTGGGTAGGTAAAGTAATTGATGTACTGTTTATTTTTGGTTTATTAGGTGGTGGTGCTACAACATTAGGTTTAGCCGCACCATTGATAACTGAAGGCGCACATTACCTTTTTGGTACACCTAAAAATACAGAAACTCAAATTATTGTTCTTCTTTTATGTACTTGTATTTTTGGTTATTCTGCTTATGCGGGTATGGAAAAAGGCATTAAGGTATTAAGTAATATCAACTTCTGGGGCGCGTTAGGTTTATTGGCCTTTATTTTAGCTGCTGGACCGACGATCTTTATGTTAGAAACGGGCTTAGATTCATTAGGTCGTATGCTTTCTAACTTCTTTATTATGGCAACGTGGGCTGAACCTTTTGGTGGCTACGGTACCTTTGAAGATACGCACTTCCCACAAGATTGGACTATTTTCTACTGGGCATGGTGGTTAGTGTTTGCACCAAGTATGGGCTTATTTATCGCACGTATTTCACGCGGTCGTACAATTAAGCAAATGGTGACAGGTTCTATCTTCTTTGGCTCTATGGGTTGCTTCCTGTTCTTCATGGTTTTGGGTAACTACGGTTTATCGTTACAATTATCAGGTGCGCTTGACGTGGTTGGTATTTTGAATGCAGAAGGTGCAACCAAAGCAATCTTCTCTATTCTTGAGCAATTACCATTTAGTACGCTTGTAATCGCTGTATTTACGCTATTATGTTTGATTTTTACAGCAACAACGTTTGACTCTATTTCATATATTCTTGCTTCTGTTGTTCAAAATGATGTAACAGAAGAACCTATGCGTTGGAACCGTTTGTTCTGGGCATTTGCAATGTCATTTATGCCATCTGTATTGATGTTTATGGGAGGCCTAGCCACACTGCAAACAGCAGCAATTGTTGGTGGTTTACCATTGTTGTTCATTACCGTTATGTTAATGATTTCAGCAGTAAAAGCAGCATCGCTTGATTTGAGTCACCAAAATGGTTACGAAGATCCAGTGATCAATATTGAAGAACTACCTGATGTTGATCCATGGTCAAAAGAAGGTATGGCGCTAGCAAAGTTTGAACAACTAAAAGATGCGGCGATTGAAGCTGCTGATGCTGAGCGTGATGCACTCAATGCTATTTGGAAAATTAAGAAAACAATTCGAGCACAAGCGTTAGCGAGTGGTGCTGATGCGGGTGAAGTTCCTCAAGAATTAGCTGAAGAATTGCACCGTCTAACTTCTGAGGCAATGGCAGCGAAAGAAGCTAAGCTTGAAGCTTCTGAATTAGCTCAAGAAGCACGAATAGTCTTTAATGATATTCTAAAACAGAAAGAAGAAATGCTAGAACTTGAAGTTCAAAAAGCATAAATAGTATTAGATTGATTTAAATGCATAAAAGGCGATCTTCGAATCGCCTTTTTTATTTGTTGTTATTAAATAATGGTGTTGATAATAGTTAAATATGATCAATAGAGATAATAACTTTGCCTATAACCTCAATATCATCTTGTGCAAGCGTGATTGAAGATTGACCATAATGTAATGCCAGTTGTTTGGCGGGTAAACGTTGAATATCATTAATTGATAATAACTGGTCAATGCTAATCAGGTAATTACCACTAATTGGTAAGATATCACTTTTGTCAATGATCAACGTCGCTGTCGTAGTTTGCAATGCCATTAATAAGGGCGGTTCATTATTCGATTGTTTAAGTAATGTTTGATCGAAAGATAAAGCGGGTAATGGCGTAAGCTGGCCTGATTTTAATTGATAATGAGGCACTATTAATGTGTCTGAGTCAGCTTTTGTCATTGAGGTATTGAGATGAGGAAATGCTTCTCCCTCATTTAATAATAGCCAATGTAGTGATACGCCTGTTGCAAGGTGGGAACGAATCGCTATTTCAAATGGTGTCGTTTCTCGAGAGTGCCATGTTGATACTGTACCGCGTGGAATATTAAATACATCAGCAAGATCTTGATATTCATCAATGTCTAATACTGAACATAATTTTGATGTAACGGCTTTACCACCAAGATACTGGTAAGAAGAAAGAGTCGTAACATGAGATTTATGTGTCGAATTAGGTTTCATTTTGGGCGATTAACCATATCAAAGTAATGGGATAACAACAGATTAAGTATCTAATAGTGTAACTAACACATCAGTAACAAAGGTGCGGCATAATGCAGTATCAATATATTATTGGTTAATTATACATTTAGTTTATATGTTGGTATGTAAATTTACTAATACTTGGTTGAAAGATGAAACTTATAGCATATTGTGAGGGATATATTTGACATATTTGACTCGTTTATATCAAGTATTATGCATTTCGATTTTCTTGGTGAGATTGATTTAGCAGGTTGATGTAAAGGTAAATTTTATACTTCCTAAAAGTAATGATTCTGCCTGTTGCCTTTACAATCACTGTTACAAAATATGATTGCAGTTATAAACAGCATTAAAGCGGAACGAATAACGTTCCGCATAATTTTATATTGTTAGCATTTGATGAAGTTCTTTCACTTTTTCTGGTGGCATTGTTTTAACTAAAGCAATAACAAGTTCATTTACGTTTTTAGCAGATGGACTGATGGTATGACTAAAGCCTAAAGACATCACAAAAGTATGTCCACATTCAGGATCTGAACATGAACAATATAAATCTGCTGCTGCATTTGAAAACCAGTTTGTTTTATTAATACGTGCTTTTTCGCCACACTGAGTACAATGAATACGCATTGCCATTTGAATTACCTATTTAATATTGAAGGCAAAAATTCAAGAATCATTGATATAAACAATGTCATTACCCACAAAGAGCTAAAATATTGTGAGCCTTTAGCTCGATATAGATAAGCTTAGATTTTTGCTTTTATGGGAATGATAGGGATTACCTACCGCTATTAACCTCGATCTGCTGCATTTTAGTGAATGAGATGTCAGTTAATTGCTTAATTCTGTCATAAAAACACTACCCTCATATCAAATGGGCAATTGAAATTCGGATTCATTCGGATTTTCACTCTTTTCCGAATTGCTCATAACGACAATTGATGCATTATCTTATCAAATGAATGATACTCATCTCATCAAGTAACCCACTGGAGTAACCGGAAATACCAATATTGAGACTTACATCATTGGAGATAGATATTGGGGAAAAATCCCTATTTACTTCAAATAAACAAGGAATTATAAGATGTATGAGTTATTGGATTGGCTAGTAAATAAAATGGTGTTCGTGGTTTTTGTTATCATCGGCCATTTTCAATTCATGACAATAGAAGCTTGGTCTTTAATTGTTTCATTCTGTATGGGAGTCTTCGCTTTATCGTTGAGTTATTGGCATAAGAAAATTATGCAACAAATTGCTCGCGAAAGAGGAGTGTCCATTTATGAATAAATTAAAACCAATTTTATGCTCAATTACTGCAGTGATAGCACTTTTTGGTGATGGTGGAATAGGGAATAGTACATTACCAATCGGGAATGTTGTTATTGCTGGCGAAAGCCAAGGAAAATTAAAATTAACACCAAAAGGATTAAAATTAATAGGAGACTATGAAGGTTGTAGGTTAGATAGTTATCGTTGTCCTGCTGGTTATAAAACAAATGGTATTGGCAATATTCATAATATAACCACTGATATAATAGATAATGAACAAGTAGCAAGAGATTGGGTGTTAAATATTCAGCAAGCAGAATCTTGTTTAAATAATATTCTAGGGAAAAATAATATTACGCAAGGACAGTATGATGCTTTAACATCATTTATCTTTAATACTGGATGTACACGGTTTCTAAAAAATAAAGATCTTACAGCAACAAAAATATCCACCTATGTAAGAGCTGGAAAGTTTTCACATGCCTGTTTGCAATTATCTCACTGGGTTTATGGTGGAGGTAAAAAGTTACAGGGCTTAGTGAAAAGACGGAAGTCAGAATATTTACGGTGTATTGAATAGGATATTCATTCATGCGAATATTATTATTATCAGTTATTTTGGTTTTATTAGTTAAAAATGAATATATGGATCGTAAATTAGAATCTCTTATTATTGATCGAAATGAAGCTATTAAAATAAATAAGTCACATACAGAAACGTTTAAATTATTAGAAGATCAAAAAGAAGAAAATAATGATTTATTATTACAGCGGGAACAACGTAGACTCAAACAAGATGAGGATAGTGTTGTTACAACAGAGACTTTAAATAACCTATTGTATGAAAAAGAAAAATATCATAACAACTGGCCTGATGATGTTATTGATTGGTTGCAGCAACCGTATTGAACCAACGCGAGTGGAGATTATTAAGGTATTACCAGAACCTTGGTTAATTACGGCATGTAATAAACCTAAAATGATAGGAAAAACACCAGCACAAACTATTGCAGAAGATTTACCTCGATTAAAAAACGCATTGTCTAATTGTGCTAAACAAGTCGATGATTATCTTCATTGGTATGAAAAACAAAAAATAAAAAATCAAATATAATATAAAGGAATTTAGCATGTCTACTGAGATTAATAAGAACCTAAAAAATACTACATTAAACACGGAAAATTATATTACTGCTATTGTTGATGGCAATATTAATATTAATACTTTTCCTACTGATAGTACCACAATGAGACTTGGCGGTTCATCACAGCCGAATATTCCATCATGGGCTACCTATGGCAATATGTTATCACTGGTTTCGCCTGGGGCTGATACAGCTATTCAAATATTGAGTGGTTATGATAATGAAGATATTGGTTTCCGTAGTGGCAGTAAAAAAACACTCCCTAGTCGTGAGTTTGTAAAGTTTTTCCATGAAAATAATTGCCCAACAGCAGAGCAAGTAGGTGCAGCTGTCGCATTAACTAATAGCCAACCAGGTTTGGTTTATAATATGCGTAGTGATGGCACTTGGACAGAGGCTATCAGCGACGCTCCTCATGATAATAAACAATATGTGCGTGAAAATGGTAATTGGACGCAAGTAACTTCCGTACCTAATGACAATGTTGGCGTTGATAAACCGTTATGGGTTGAAGCTAGCTCAATGGGTATTGTTTATAATGATGCTAAAAAAGCCGCCGCTAATGCCTCGATATTAAAAAATGCAGCAGCTAAGCAAGTGGTGCGATTAGCATTTACCGATAATGTGTATTTCGATACGACTGGTGGTGAAATTGTTATTCGCTATGGCTTAGAGTTTCATGGTTGTTTAGGTAAAAAGATCCACTGGGTAGGTTCATCAATAACAACTAATGGTGACGATTGTTTAAGTGCGATGACGATGCCTAACGTTGCAGAAATGCCATATTACTATGAAACTAATTGTTACCATGTGACAACCGGTAAACTGAATTTTATTGAAGGTGATGGTTGGGGTGGTTACCGTGGCATTATTTCACGTGATTGTAATTATGATGGTAGCTTCCGTTACAAATTCTTAGGTAAAGAGCAGCATCCAACTAAAGGTAATCCTAATTCATCAACCTATACCTTTAAAGGTGATTATGCTGGTTTTGGTGAAGTTATTTTCGATAATCTGACGCTAACTAACTCACGCCACCAGGCATTTTTAGGGGCTAATCAGTTTCCTTATGAGCGCATTGTATTTAGAAATGTGGTTATGCGAAATTGTAGCCGAGGTCTTTACTCTGGTGGTATTACCAATACCCACCCGTGGTATTTAGATGTACAAAAAGCAATGCGTAATATGGTGGTTGAAGGTCTTGATTGGGAAAATAGTGCTGATTTTTGGGCGGGTGAAGATAATAACTCCGGTGCTTATATCACATCGTTATTGTGGGAAGGTAACCGTTTAATCTTTACCAATGCGCGTATTCGTGGTGTTAAAGTTCGTCCACATGCAAATAATAACGGTGCTCGAGCGTTGTCACCGGTTTATCTTGGTGGTATTCGTGCTGAAATGCGTGATTGTGAAACCGTGAATATGTATAACTTTAAGTCTGATGGTAGTACCAATACCTGTATATTCTTGAAAAAAGTACGTAATGCATTGATTAACAATATAGAGCACCGCTTTGAAGAGAATTTCTTTAGTGATATGGAAGCCGATTTCGGTGTTACTGTTGATAATACTCAAGGAACATTTATTTCATACTCGCCAGAGCCAGGTGCGCCTTGGGATGACAGTGTTAATTATGGTAGTGAGCCTGCTGAGTCAATTATTATTCGTAATGTGAAGTGTTGGTTGCCTAAATTGTTACGTACAGCGGATATATCGACTCAGATTGTTGGTAGCTATGAAATAACCGATTGTGATTTTGAGTCACCAGATAACGGTTATAACAGTGATGGTCGTATGTCAGGTGCCTTTACATTCCTTACTGTCAATTGGTGGGATAACAGTAAGTATTCAAGTGATAACCAAATGGTTAACCGCCGTGCGATATTTAAAGGTAACCGTGTTTACACACCTAATAATACCGCTGGTAAATTAGCTTATATTAACATTCGTGATATGCGCCAGCATCGTAATGGAGGCTATATCATTGATATTAGTAATAATGATATTACAGCAAATTGCCTTAAAGAGCTGCAATTGACTTGTAATTCAGGCGCTAATTTTAAACCACAAGACTGTATTATTAATCAGCTTACATTGAATAACCGAGTTCACATTGTGAATTCAACTCAAAATGATGTGACGCCACGACACGATGTTTTTGTCGCTGGCAATAAAGTACCAAAGGTTATTCGTTTAGATATGGGGGGTAATTATAGCTCAACAGCGAAGAATGCATTACTTGGTCGTATTCAGCAAAATGTGTTTGGTGTTGATATGACAACCGGTAAGTTCCGTATGACATATGCTGAAGTCGCAGGCTCTACACCGGGAATTATACTTATGAATGCTACTCGCCCAAGTAACGGCTGTTTGCAGAATAAAACCCATGACTATAACGGCACAATGACCACGAAAGCTGGCTGTTTTGATTTCTATGCCCGTATTGAAATTAGTAATGTCAATATAGAAAAAGAGACATGCACCATTGGTTATTTCCATCCATCAACTAAAAAATGGACTCAAACACAATGGGATGCCACTAAAAATGATAGTAGCTTTGAAATTATGATTAATAGCAAAGATCGCTTTGGTAATAACAGCGAAAGCTCGCCACTTAAAGCACGTATTGGTCGTCGTTCAAGTGCATTAACCTTGATGCTATACCCTAACTATGGTGATAGCGATTATGCTTCAGTATTAGATGTAGAATTAAATATTAATCAATATTAAGCTAAAATAAAGATTATCCAAAGGCGTATTAATAATACGCCTTTTTTATTCTCTACATTAAGATTGTTTTATTATAGCAATAATATTTAATTGATGGTGTTAATTAATCTATGTCAATAATTGTTAATATTAATTCAACGCAGTAGTATTTAACAATAACTTTCGCTATATTGAAAAAAACGCCATCGTAATAAATAATCTATAATAATTTTAGCGGTATTTAATTACTTTTATTTATACATTTTAGTGACAATATAGAACTTGGTTCTATATATATTAACTATGAATCGAAGGGCTATTAATACAAAATAGTAGGTAAGTTAATGAGTAAAGTAGATTCAATAAGCAATGATAATAGCAAAGGCATTTCTCGCCGTTCTTTTTTAAAAAATACAACAATGATAGCGGGCGGCGCTACGGCTGGTATGTTTATTCCGGGTGCGATTGATAAAACTAATGTACTTGATTTAATGAAGCATTCAAATCAACCAGAAGTCATTATCACTGCTAAAGGTCGAGCACTTATTGCTAAAATGCAAGCTGAAAAAAAAATCTTGCTGATTGACTCAATGATTTTCGCTTACAAAGCTAACCTCGGTAAAGCGCCTACAGAAAATGAACAATTACAGCCTAATGATATTGTTCATAATGCCAAAATTCAGCAACAAATTCGATTATCTGAAAATGCAATTGCGCTTTCAACAACCCTTGATAGTGATGTTGGCCCATTTAAATTTAACTGGAGCTGTTTATATTGCAGTGAATATGACACGATTATTGCCGTTACTTATCCTAAATTAACCACTAAAACGGTTGATGGCCCAGGAGTTAAAGGCAATACATTAATTCGCTCATTTATTTTGAGTTATGATGATATTGCTCAAATAACTAATAGTGCCGTGATGGCAGCAAGCCCTAATTTTGTGGCACATCAACGACTAAATAATGTTGAAAATTCAGCATTACAAGCCATTATTGATCAGCAAGGTCAAGATTGGTTTATTAAAAATGGTTTTATGGTATTACCGTTTGAAGGTGTATATAAAGTTATGGCGGGGGTGGCGTATATTTCAGGTCACCGCATTGAATTAGAACATAGTCGTATTATTGACGTTGCAAATAAGCCTTTTTATATTTATGTAGATGCCTACAATAATAATAATGATCCTGAGAGCTTAGATACTAAATTTAATATTATTGCCTCAACTAAAGATTTAAAGAATTATGTTAATACTGATGGTGTTCATCATTATTATTGTAAACTTTGTCAAGTAATGGCAGATGGAACCGTTAGTGATTTACGACCTCAAAATACGGTGGTTGATAAAGGTTGGGCTGAAGCGCAAGATCATCAAGCCATTGAAAGTGTATCTGGCCTTAAAATCTACCCGATTAGTCGTAACTTAGCGGTCAATGACACCATCCCTGAAGGCTATAATGGTTTACGTATCAATGATAAAATTTATCGTGTTATTTGTCATGGTATCGTCAATGAGATAGATGAAAATGCTACCTTTGTTATTGTGAATAAACACAAATACTTTTTACAACCTTGTATTGAAGGTCAAAGTTTTTATTCGATTGATAACCTTGAGCATTATAAACCGTTATCTGATTGGGGCGATAAGATAAATTACGCTGCTGAAATATGTCGTAAAGGGGGTCTTATATTATGGATCCCAAATAAAACCTATCAGTTTAATAAAACCATCGAATTTAAAGATATTAATGTGCAATGGGATGGTACATTAGAATTATGTAGTAATGTTATAGGTGTTGTTTGTAAATATAACGTTAATTTAGTTGGTAATCCTTTTATTGTACGTTCGCGATCGCTTGATTACTTTGATAAAACGATGGTGATGTTAACTTCATCCAAAGAAAAAATTAATGGTAAATGGAAAACTAAAGGTTGTGTTGAAAATAAAATATCACAGCTAAATATTCTTAATGGATGGATTGATTACCAAGCATTCTCCAATGGTAAAGTACTAGATAGCACCAAATTAACCGGACGTGGTTTAGTATTGTTAGCTGGTAGTTGGACCGCGGGGTTAACAGAACAACGCGCGCATGAATATGTATGGCGTAATTTTGTATCAGATATCTATGTTGATGGTTTTGAACAACCTTATGTTTTAGAAGCTGTGATTGATGATATTACCCCTAATCGTTGGATAACATGGGTTAACGGTAATAAGTTACATAACTTGTGTGCGCGTCGATTCCGCCAAGGATTTACGGTGACCTCTCCCTTGTTACGACCAAATGGTAAGATTGGTGGCGAAGTTGCAGGTAACACCTGTGCTAGTCTTGATTTCCAATGGTCGCGTTACAGCACTGAGAGTTTTCTGGTCTGTGAAGGACGTAATAATAAATTTGAACTTATGGGTTGGGATGCACCTAAAACTGCTACCAATACCATCAAATTTTTACGGGGAAACACTTTCCCGCCAGGTTATGGTGAAGCTGCTGGCAATATTGTTGAGTTATATGGTGCGACGCTACGCCATTTAAATGGCAGTGATTTATCACCATTGGTGTATGAATCAAACCCAGGGCTCAACACCTTTATTGCTGAAGGTTTTCAGGGGCGTAATCTAATGCCTGAATCATCACCGCCAACTGTAGGTTCGACATTAACCAATAGCTATATTCCTAAATTGGATAACTTTTTAGCGTTTATTAACGATCGTCCCGGTTGTCGTGTAAAGCTATTTAAGAATGGTCATATTCATACGAAAGTCGATCTTGCACCGATGTTTGATTTTAATCCTGAATCTGCTGTGCGATTGTCAGTGAAAGCTGGTGATGAATACAAGGTGGTGATTTCGCTAGAAAATGCGATTAACCATTTTAATATGGTTGGTAGTACGCTTGGTTATAATAATTTAACCTCAGATAAGATTAAGATTGATATTGATTTACATGATCGACATAAGAAATCAGTGTATTCATCGCAGCAGACATTAAAAACAGCTAATGTTACTGGATTTATGAATGCCACTAATATTAAAACGATTGTTATTACTTACAGTGGCTTTGATCGCGACGGTAAACTTAATATCAGTTCTATTTATGGTCAAACATACAATAGAAATGCGGCGCAAGGTGTGATGACCGCTGATGGTTCATGTTGGATGCAAGACGATATAAAAATCAATAAAGCAGGCGCCGGTGTTGTCATTCGTGATGAAGTGAATGGCCAACTCTATCGAATTGCGGTTGCTAATGGTGAGCTAAAATTAGCGCCAGTCAATAAATAATCCAGCTATTTCTGTTGAGCCGCTCATTGTGTAGCGGCTTTTTTTTATCTCGATATTGGAGATTTTTATAAGGTGATGGTTCACTAGTTGAAATTAAGTTTGAAGGCAACAAAAGTTAAGCACAGTGGTTGGACGAATATGCATCGAAAATTATAACTTGTTGGTAAAAATGTTTTTATTAAATACGCATTATACCGCTTAGGAATAAGTTTATTATTAACGACTATCTTAATAATGATAAATTGTATTCTATGAAAAAAATATCTCCTTCCGTATCAGCGAAATTATCTACCCTTTCTAAAGCACTTTTGATAATTAACCTGATTTTTTTAATCTCTGATTTTAGTCTTTTTATATTATATGGCAGCCTGTTAGCACTACTTTGTAGTTGGTTTATGATGGCTAATATCGTGTCAATTAAATATAAAATTAATACGCTTTATAAAGGTCATATTGTTGTTGGCTATCTGCGATGTGCTTTTATTCCTTTTTCTGTTGTAAGAGATGCTAAGCAGTATTATCAATACTAGGTGTTTACACCACCGACATTGATATGAAATATATGAGTAGTGAATTATTTTGCTGATAACGAACACTAAAATGTGATATTGAGTCCAAAAATGACATTATTCATAAAAGTGATGAATTAAGGTTAATAATTCGATTTGGAATTAAATTAGTTTCATATATATATTTGTTATGGATATCATAATTAAGGATTATATATGAATGTTAAACCTATCACTGTGGCCATAAGTGCATTGTTATGCGGTTATTCAAACGTAAGTTTTGCGACTTCGAGTACACAGATGGAAGCTGTGCAACAACTCGAGCAAATGAAAGCAAAAGTATTGCAACGAGTAGTTGAAACTAAAACACTGATTGAAGATCCAACCAATATTGAGATTCGTGATGGCAAGCGTTTTCTTAAATACAATGGCTATTTATATTCAATAACACCCAATAATTTGCCTTCTTTTATGCCTTTTGTGGATGGTTTTGATTATGCAGATCGTTCAGCTGAGGCAATGTTTGATTTTATTCAAGCACCGTGGAAGTTAGTCAACCAGATGGATGGCGTTTATATTTATAATGACCAATTTGGTTATAACTATATGGAGCATATGGATAAAGATAAGCAGTGTAATGTGCAATATCTTGTCGGTGATAAAGATTTAGTCAGTACCGCGACCAAAGATTGTTTACCTTACAATGCTGCTTTAATTGATGCCCATGGTTTTATTGATGATCAACCTATTGTTAATCATCTTAATGGTGATTTAGCGGCACAAATACGTTTTATTCAAAACCAAACGGCAGAGCCTGCTGGTAATGCTGAAAAAGATCAACAACGCATTGTCTCTCAACGTGAAGCCTTATTAGTTTTAACACCAATGGTTAATCACGAGCCAAAAAGCATTGAGTTAAAAATTTATAAAGATGGCGTGTTACTTGAAAGCCGTCAAATGACGAATCCTCTCCAAATTTTAGAATCAGACCGTGCTAAACAAGACGATCGTAAAGATGTTGTTTATTCAAAACGATCATTTACAACAGTATTACCATGGAATTGGGTTGAACAAGGGCTGAGTTTACAGTTTGAAACCTATAATGGGTTAAGAGGTGAATTAGCCGCTGATGATATTGATTTTGCAGCGCCAGCTCATCTTGATTTGCCTATGATTCGAATTGGTATGTTAACTGAGCCGCCAGCCGCAAAACCGCTTGAACTCAAAACCGCGCATTATGGCTCGGAATTATTTCAACGTTTTCCACTGGCATCGATGACGTTCAGCCATTATTTGCCGATTAAACTTGATAAAATTGTGATGTCTAATGGTGATATAAAAACTGAATATAGTGACTATGCATCACCAGGTGTTCACAGTGGTGATATGCGAGAAGATATTACCAAGTCTCTGATTCAGCTTGGTATTGCAAATGCCAATTATGGTGTAGCGAGTTCAGGGGCAAGCCAATGGCAAGCGGATAATTATCCAGCAATTGTTATGGGTCACTCTATTGGTCGTTATAAAAATGATAAAGGTGAGGTGGGTAATTACACTCACGGCTTATCAGGCGGTAATGGCATGGTATTACTTTCTAATACCACAGGCAATGAAGTAACTCATGAAATTGGTCATGCGCTAAGTATGGGTCATTATCCTGGTGGTTATGCAAATGCAACTCATGGAGCAACCACAGGTTGGGGCTATGATGCGTACCGTGGTTATATGGCTGACAACCTTAATTGGTGGTCAAATGTAGACGGTGAATATGCCTATGGCGATATCATGGTTACACCGTATAAAACCTATTATGGTTATGGCACAGATCCAATGGGCGGCGGTGGTTTTGATTCCTCAACTTCAAGTTATCCATTATTTACCGGGTACTCATCAAAGCGTATTCAACACTATTTAGAGAGTAAAGATTATCTTGATGCGACATCAGCCAGTGGTTATAGCCATTGGAATGCTGTGACTCAACAGTTTGAAGCGGTGGCAACTACGACCAAGCTAAAACCGGTTCAGCAAGGTGTTGATGTGATGACTGTGGTGGGCTTTTATGATCCACAGCAGACTAATACCAGTTATATTTATCCGGCGCTATATGGTAGTTCTGGCAATGTATATGATTTGCCACGACCTGTTGCAGGTCAATGTTGGGCGACCGTTACCTATGGCGATAATACGCAGCAGATCATTGGTCTTGAGGGGGCTCGTAAAAATGGCGGTTTAAGTAATAAACTGCATTTTAACTTAGCGCGTGATCGCAACCCACAGACAGTAACCGTAGAATGTCCTCAAATTAGCCTTGAAACAATTGTACGTGATGAGTTATTAGCTCACTACGATCAAGATAGTTTCTATGATTGGGATGACAATAATAGACGAGGCAATATTGGTGATGTATTTGAATATTATCGTAATGGACGCGTTGAACTGTTTGCATTAAAAACGACAACGTATTGGTATTTCCCAGGTTCTGGTAGTTCTAACCATCAATGGGAATTTATTGGTTATCTTGATCAAATAATTGCCGACAAGCAACCTACAGTCGACTTTGATGCATTAGGCCGTGTAACTGTTGATAGCCGTACTTTTGTGGCCAATACCGAATACCCAGCTAAAGCGTTAACAATAGGTAAAGGTCAAGGTTATGATTTAGCTATTGAATCACAACCATTATTTACTGAACAAAGCGATTTAGAAAACCTTGATTTTGAAACGATGAATCAGTTTGACCTCTGGGTTGCTGATCGTTATGGCAAGGGTGAACTTAATAACGGTGTGACTCATAAACGTAAACGTGCTGGTGCTGTCTATGTTCATATAAATACTGAACTTAACACCCGTGATTATTTCTTAATGAAAACAATCACAGCAGGTGAGTTCCCAACCGATCATCACAGTAATAATGATTGGAAATACTTAGGTTCAGCTGAATCTTATGTCAATTTTGATTTCAATCCACTTAAATTGAATCGTCAAAACTTGTCAAATATTGAACGTGTCAAAAATTACTTTGAACAGTCAGCGTTATTTACATGGGATCAACGTACCACCACGACTTGGGATAGTTCAAATAGCGCGGTGTTTATCAATCCAACCGCTGAAGGTGTTAACGAATACTTTATTCAAAGAACGCCAGCGCAAGGTGGTGAGTTTCCAACCAATAAAGCCTCAAATCGCGATTGGATATATTTAGCTGATGATAATTCGCTTAATCAGTTAATACTTGAAATGAGTACCAACCAAGCGGTATTTGAGCAATTAGTACTGGATTGGTATAAACAAGACAGTTTCGGTAACTGGGGCGAAAATGGTAAAAGGGGCAATGTTGGTGATATTTATGATTATCACTTCCATGATGGAAAAACCCATTATTACCGCTTAAAGACCACCAGTTATGGTTATTTCCCTTGGCCATCTGAATCACCAGATCCAAGTAATGGTCATTGGCAATACATTAGTCATTACTAACTGTGATAACTGCTGAGTAAGATCATGATAAAACCGTATTTAGCATCGTTTAACGTTGTTATTTACGGTTTTTTTATTGATGGTGCAACAAGGGGTCAGCAAATGTTAAACTGGTGCCTATTCCATTGAGTGATTACAAAAAAGGTAGTGTCATGAATCCAATTATTGCGTTGTTGAAAGAGAATAATATTAGTGATGAGCAGATCAACAGTATTTTCCAAACATTAACTCAAAACCCTCTTGCAGCAATGGCAACCATTAGCCAACTAGGTTTACCACAAGATAAACTGCAAATGCTAATGGCACAAGTGATGCAAAATCCAGCGCTGATTAAAGAAGCGGTTGAAGAGTTAGGATTAGACTTTTCAAAAGTAGAAGCAGCAAAAGAGCAACTTCAAAAATAAGTTTGCTAATAACTAAATACATAAGGTCGCATGTAGCTTATATAATAGGCCGAGCGACCTTTTTTATGGGCGCAAGAATTATTTATCGCCCAAAAGGAAATCATTATGCTGCCATACTCAACCATTGAACAATTGCGTTATGGTCGTGTAAGTAGTCAAGCTTACTTTTTTAGAACGGCCATTGAAAAAACACCGGCGAATACGGTTAGCGTTACCTTATTGGGATTAGAGGGGGATGAGCAAGCAGAATCCTTTCATGGTGGTGTTGAGCGCGCAGTGCTGCAATTTGATTATGATTATTATGCCGAGCTGCAGCACACGTTTCCTGAGTCTGCGTCTTTATTTGTTAGTGGTGGCTATGGCGAAAACCTAGTTGTTGCTGGTATGAATGAACATAATATCTGTATTGGCGATAAAATTGCTGTAGGTACAGTGGTGTTAGAAGTTGCGCAGCCAAGACAGCCTTGTTTTAAGCTTAATCACCGTTTTAATGAGCCGACTATTTCGCGTTATTCACAGAATAATAATAAAACAGGTTGGTTTTATCGTGTATTGCAAGAAGGTCAAATTAGCGTAAACGATCAAATACGCGTCATTGAACGTCCTTATCCACAGTGGACAATTGCCAATGTGCAGCATTATTTATATGTTGAAACTGATAATTTAGCCGCTACTACTGAACTGGCGGCATTGCCTGAATTAGGTGCTGAAGTAAAAGGCGTATTTCAACATCGTCTTGAAACTAACGAGGTTGAAGACTGGCACTCGCGGCTTGAAAGTTTAATTAAACTTGAAATGCGAGTAGTTAAAATAGTCGAAGAATCTGCCACCATTAAACGCTTTTATTTAAGTCGTACTGATCTTGGTGCTTTGCCTCCATTCAGTGCTGGCGCGCACATCACCCTTAAATTACCCAATGGGTTAAAACGCAGTTATTCATTGTGTGATTCTACTGTTGAAGGGGTATATCAAATTGCAGTGCAGCAAGCGCGAGATAGCCAAGGTGGCTCACAATATATGCACCAGCAACTAAAAGTAGGTGAAGTATTATCGGTGTATGAACCGACTAATTTCTTTGAAATGGCACGTGATAAACATCATCTCTTTGTTGCAGCAGGGATTGGGATCACGCCGTTTCTTTCGATGATCGATGAAGCAATAGCGCATCAAGAACAGTTTGAATTGCATTATTGTGTTGATAACATCGATGATTACCCGTTTAAGCATGAGCTATCAGCGTATGCCGCTAATATTCACCTTTATACGTCGGCCCAGCGACTTGATTTAGCGCAACTGCTAAATACTCATCAGCGCGGTTCACATGTTTATAGCTGTGGTAGTCCAGCTTTCGTGCAGTTAGTGCGTGATAATGCCAGCCATTGGCATGACAATAATGTTCATTTTGAAAACTTTAGTCCCGCTGAACATGCTGATGATAATGCATTTACTGCTATCGTTTCGCAGGCTGGAACGGAGGTTGAATTTAGCGTTAGTGCCAAACAGTCATTACTTGATGCCATAAGAGCACATGGATTACGTCTTGATTCAGCTTGTGAAACCGGCACTTGTGGTCGCTGTAAGGTAAAATATAGCGGTGATGTTGATCATCGAGATACGGTGTTATCAGCACGAGAGCGACAAACCTATATGACCCCTTGTGTTTCACGCGCTAAAAGCGGAGTGTTAAAGCTTGAATTAGCCTAAATCATAGTCTTACGAGTAAGATTAACTGATTTATAACCAAATTAGCTGTCGAATAGCATTCACGTATTTTGAATGACGTGAAGGGCGTAGTGGGCATGATCCAACTAAACGTGATAATGCCTGTTCGTTGTCGGCAGCGGTTTTTATTTCAAGTAGCACATATTCGCCTAAGCGAGTACCATGGCTAAAATTGGCACCATCAAAATAGCGTTGGTCATAACATTCCATATTACGATCAAACGTTAGCCTTAATTTACCATCCGCTGAAATATAATAATCGCGCTGATAACGAATGATCACAATTGGACTTTGCTCGTTACCGATAGTGGCTTGAATATCAGCAGGAAGGGTAACAAAGTATTGCTGTAATACGTGCGACCAGCAAGGGTTATCTGGTTGCCAATCAAAGCTAACCGGGTGCTGTATTTTCCAGCCTTTACCACCACGGCGGTATTTATGTTCAAGCATGGCATTGGTAGGGCGAGCGAGTTGATGGTACCAACGCAGGCGGGTTTTCTTACGTTCGCTGATGCCACTTAAGTTTTCTTGGTAACGATCTAAAAACGGATTATCAAGGTATAAGCTATTAATATAACGTGTTTCATAATGACGATGAAACAGCAACGGATGCAAGGTTAACCAATTCTCTAGCAGTTGTAAGCGATTTAATGGAATTGGTATTTTAACTTCAAAACGTGAATTCATTGCGGTTTATCCGGTTTCATAATGGTGTTGTAAAGCTGGCTGACATTGAGTTTTTGTGGCGTAACCGCTTGACCATCAATGACTAAACTATTACCTGTTGCTGCCATGACTTTATGTTGGCAATCAGTACATTGCCAGTTATTAACCGTGACAGTTGCACCGTCAAAGAGGTTCTTTTTGCGGTAACTCATTAAGCCATAATAGTGAATATTGCGGCCACGGATATTGAAGGCGTCGATCTGGGAGCCATCTTTAGCGACTAAGCCAATATTCGCATCACTAATCGCAATATCTGTTGCCGTGATCTGGCTCTGTTCTCCCACTGAAATGGCTTTATCGCGAATATGGCTAAACTCAAGCTGAGTTAACGTTAATATTGAGCCACTGACATCAATCCCATCCCCACCAGAGCGAGCGCCGATATGATCAAAGCGGCTATTACTAATGCTGCCACGGCAGAAATCGCAATCAAAGCCATCAGATAGAATGTGACTCAAGGTTAAGTGGTTAATATTAATTTCACTATTAACAATATTTAACGCATCTTCGGTGTGGTTATGGTGTATTTGCGCCTGGTTGATCTCAACCTTAGTATTAATAAAACTGATTGCTCCGCGTGGACGCCAAAGCCCTTGTTTTGGGCTACCAACATCAGCAATATTGACATGCTTTACTACGCTCGGTATTGCCGTTGGCGTTGAAAAAACCACGACTCCTGCCCAAGGTTGATGATTGCTCGCACTTAATTCAACTGGTGATGCTGCGGTTCCGTTAATGGTCAGCTGTCCAAAGACCATGATCCCAGCTTGTGGCTCAAACACTAACTCCGTGCCGGCATCAATCATCAGTTGCCAGTTGGCTGGAGTGCGTAATCTGTGTTTTATATGCCACCGACCAGCAGGGATTTTCCAATAATCATCACCAACTTCAATAAACGGGTAGTCACTTAGATTGGGCTGGTTTAAAGGCCGTGGCAGAAAAGGATCTTGCAATTGATGCGGAATTAAGCGCACTTTGGCTAAGGTTGCCGTAGGTGTCGCGGTGCTAACTTCAACCGAATCAATGCTGTGGGAAAGTTTGAGAGTAAGTGTTTGCTCTGGCTGCAGTTCTAAAGGTAACTGACTATTGGCTTCTTCTATGGCAATAGGTTGATTCGCTGAATTAAAACCGACCAACCGCTGCACATATAACGATGCTTGAGTTGGATTAGTAATGGTTAACTGCTGTTGATGGTTATAAAAGCTTGCTAACTCCCATAACGGTGTCGCTCGCATCGCGGTCATATTAAGATGATATTCAGCCGCGAGTGGCTTTATTGAGTCGCAATCATGGCTGCGGTATTGCTGCTGTAAGCAAGTGATCTGAGTGGTTAACAGTGAGATATCAAACCATGGTGTCAGTGGGGCACTGCCATCTAACATCGCCCGTTGAGCGTGCTGAATAGTATTTAAATGTTGTTGTAAGTCACCGGATGTGATTAAGCCAGCTAAGGTTGATAATGCCGCTTGATAATGGCGCTCAACGTCAGGGTCAGCACGCATTGTTTTGCTGATTAGTAATGTTTCACTGGGTGGGCGGATTAACAATTGATGGCGACTCGGTGATATTGCAACATCACTTTGAATCGGCTCTAGTTTTGCTGTATGTGGATTATAATACCAACGCCAATTATTCCATGTCAGTGCATGCCATGCGCCCCAAACATCAACTGTTGCCAGATATTGACCTAACAACTGGCTGTCAAAAACATCACTGGCACTGCGATCACCGTTAATAAAATCACTCAGTAGAGTTAATGCTAATTGACGTTGATAATTAAGCTCCAATTTACGGCTGATGCGTTTTTGTTGGATAACTCGAGGTGTTAATTGGCGATTTACATGATTATTTTCAATCTGTTGTGAATTAAGATCGAGGCGTAAGATCATCCCTTCAGTTCTGTTATGGGTCGCGAGTAAATCTTGGCCAAATCCTTGCTCGTGGTACATCACTCCCCAATCATCGCCATTAACGATCACCTTAACTGGGGTGTATTGCGGAGAAATAATATTAAACTTGGCTAAGCGTAGCGTTTGTGCAAAAAGTACTGGCCCTTGATGTACTCGCACATGCGGACTAATAAGCGCAAAACGTTGTGAGTCTAAGATGGCATGTTGTTTTTTTAGATCAACTTTTAGCGACCACCGCTGATGACTACTAATATGATCAAGCAGATCACCTTGTAAGCGAACATCGGCATTAAAGCGCTTATTATTAAAGGCTATTTTAGCGGGTACTTGCGCTCTTATGGCAGGGATAGCACCTTGCTCAATCGCTTGCTGACGGTTATCGGCCAGTTTTTTCCATTCAGGATAATCAATATCAACCATGATCACGGGTAACTGATGATTGGCATACAACCAACGCATCGGAGCATGCAATATATCCGTTGTCAGCTGGTGGATTTTAGTCGTTGGTGTACTCGAAAGAGCAACATAACCGGAGTGGATTAATTGGGTTTTAAAATAGCTAATAGAGGGCAATGCGAGTACAAGGATCATAATACTAACAACAGTAATTACAATCCGTTCGGTAACGGTTAATCCGTGTTTATTAGGTGTAAGCTTCACCGCTATACTCCAGCAATATTATGTTGTTCAAGCAATGAGATCCTAATCGTAGGAAAGCGTTGCTTTAATAATGCGAGGCAGTGGTCTAGTTGTTCTACTTCTGTGGCGGTAATAAAAAACGTCGCACTAAAGCTATGTTTATCACAATCAAAACGTCTTAGTTCTAAGCGCTCACTATGGCTGGCAAGCAAGTGTTTTAGCTCATTTACTGATACCGTGATTTCATCTTCGCTATGATCGTTTATCGATAAAAATAGTCCTTGTTCTTGGGCAACGTCGATATTGTGACGTTTAGCCCATGTTACTAACACTAAGGTGACGGCGCAGGCTAATAGGGCTGCTAATGTTTGTCCTGCACCTAAAGCCACCGCAATACCAATGTTTAAAAACAGGTAAATTAACTCTTCAGGCTCTTTAATTGGGGTTCGAAAACGCACAATAGACAGTGCGCCGACAAGCCCTAAAGCTAAAGCCAGTGATGCTTTAACAACGGTAATAATTAAAATAACGGTTAGCATTAACAACGGAAATAAACGCGAGAAGTCTTGGCGGTTACAAAAAGCAGAAGAGTAATGTCGAAAATGGATCCCAATAATAGATGCTAATCCAAAACCTAATAATAAGTTAAGTAATAGTGCCCACAACTGCACACTAGCATAAGGAAAAAACAGGTTTTTAATATCCTGCGGCAATAAAGTGAGCAATACCGGATCGATAGCATCCATAATCTTACCCTCCAAATTCGATCTCTTCAGAGTGTAGAACAGGCATAATTGATAAATTGTCTAATAGTTAATACCTTAGATTTGGTCGTATTTTGTTCTAGGTTAACCGCTTGATTAATGGTTTAGTGCCGATTTGTAAACTGAATATTTTACTCAGCATTGGTATGATTTTATCGCATGGCGCAAATGTTTTTTTACTAATTATGTGACTAACGCATTAATATCATTGTAATTATTATGTATGTCATACCGATAAATATAGAGATAAGTAACGGGCTGAATAAGTATATATTGTTGATTGGTATGTTTTGCTGAAAATAGAGGGACACAAAGGAGGCCGCCTATGTCAGAAATCAAACCAATTTATGTATGTGAGGTCTGCGGTGAGTCAGAGTATCTTGAAGGTGACCATACGATTATTTGTATTTGTGGGCATATTCAATCAATTCCTGATGATGAAACGATGTTTGATAGTGAGTAATCTCATGCCAGAGTGAGGCTGTATCTTACTCTGGCTTTTTATCGCTTTGAAGGTTGTTGCTGGTTACTGTAAGTTATTATTTTATGGTCATCCTATCGTGGTCGATTTTTTAAAGATGACCAAATAGATGCAGATAAAAATATCTATTATGCATAATACGTGGTGATTTAAATCCTGTTGAAGTATTGGTGACGTTGTCACACTTCCTGTGTCCGTGATCTACTTAACGCGTAATTGAGCCTAAAAGAAGCCAGTGAACTCAATAACTCTACAACGCGCGGAGAGTAGATTCCCTATCGCCCTCGCGGGCATTCACTGTAGGGAATGACGGGTTGGGCTTGGCACTTACTTTTCCCAATATCCGTCATCTCGAAAGGTGAGGTACGAAACTATCTGTGATCTACTCAACGCGTGATTGAGCCTAAAAGAAGCCAGTGAATTCAATAACTCTACAACGCGCGGAGAGTAGATTCCCTATCGCCCTCGCGGGCATTCACTGTAGGGAATGACGGGGTTGGGCTTGGCACTCACTTTTCCCAATATCCGTTATCTCGAAAGGTGAGGTACGAGGCTATCCGTGATCTACTCAACGCGTGATCGAGCCTTAAAGAAGCTAGTGAACTCAATAACTCTACAACGCGCGGAGAGTAGATTCCCTATCGCCCTCGCGGGCATTCACTGTAGGGAATGACGGGGGTGGGCTTGGCACTCACTTTTCCCAATATCCGTCATCTCGGAAGGTGAGGTACGAAACTATCCGTGATCTACTCAACGCGTGATTGAGCCTTAAAGAAGCCAGTGAACTCAATAACTCTACAACGCGTGAATAGTAGATTCCCT
Organism: Photobacterium andalusiense; assembly: GCF_900185625.1. Lineage (GTDB taxonomy): Bacteria > Pseudomonadota > Gammaproteobacteria > Enterobacterales > Vibrionaceae > Photobacterium > Photobacterium aquimaris. The sequence continues at coordinate 13,649 of NZ_FYAJ01000003.1, read as the reverse complement.
ATCGCTCTTGCGGGCATTCACTGTAGGGAATGACGGGGGTGGGCTTGGCACTCACTTTTCCCAATATCCGTCATCTCGGAAGGTGAGGTACGAAACTATCCGTGATCTACTTAACGCGTAATTGAGCCTTAAAGAAGCCAGTGAACTCAATAACTCTACAACGCGCGGAGAGTCGATTCCCTATCGCCCTCATAATCAGCCATTAAATACTTAAAGGGAAATTATGGCTGTCCTATGTTCTTTCTAACTAATTTTTACCCCAAAACGTGTTAGATCAAATACTCATTCATATTTTATTAACGTGATTTTGGATTAGTTTTATTTTCTGTATATATGAACAGTTATAATGAAACGTGGTGATTTTATCGCTTTAGTTCCGTTTTTAATAAGAAATATTTCTTGTTAAAAACAGAGGTAAATCTATAACTTATTGATAATTAATAGTTTAATATTTCAGTTTGTATTTAATAAGATTGATTAAATACATTTCTTACTTTTCACATCCTCTTTCAAATCTGTAGGTGTAAGAAAGTGCTAGCAAGTTCATAATATGTAACGATTATATCGAGTATGATATCGGTATTTTATAAGTATATTTTTGCGTAAAAGTAAGAATGCTTATTAATATACTGTTAGCTGACTAAGCTGGCATCTGAACTAAATTCAGGATTTTGGAAAATTGGATAAATATGAGTGACAATAAAACTGCTTTAAAAGTATCTGATAAAAGCATAGAAGAAGGGATTGCACAGGGTAACTTTAAAGAAGATGGTACCCTAATTCGCGATGTGTCAAATGGACAAATTGTAAAGGTGTTGAAGAAAAAAGAGGAAAGCCTTAACTACATACCTTCAACCTTCGTTCAGGTGCACCACAATTATATATATCAGGCTGACCTTTCTCCTATCCTTGAAGCTATTTCACATGAGAGAGAGTCAAGTCTATACAACGAATTAGAAGAACAATATAACTTAGTGTTAGATTATTTGGACTCATTTAATACTTATAATACTGGAATTGAAAAGGTTCATCAGATCTGTCTTGAGATTTCAGTGTCATTTGATAATAAAATTCGGAGAGAGATTGAAGCTTTAAATATTGATGAGCTTGAAAAAATAGATTCGGAAAGATTTGTCGGCTCATTAAATGCGTATGTTAAAATTCTATTCTCATATATCGTCAGTACATACATTCTTCATAGGGATAAGTTCTCAAAAGACAAGGTAATCATCTCAAAAATTCTTAGTTTTGAAGGGGCTGTTAGATCACTCTATGAACAGGTTCTTGCTAAATCTACTAAAGAAAAGAATAAGGATGGAGAGTTAATAAATATAATACCCATGGAGGAGTCTCTGTATAGCATGTACTTGTTTAATGATGATTATGATCTTCATGACCTTGATCGACTAGTCTCGTATGATTCAAGATTCTCAACATCACTTCAACTGATCAATTTCTTCAAAAAACACTTTAAAAGTGGCAGATTTCAGGGTGAAGGCTATGGCTATAGAGAGTGTGACGAAGAATTAAAAATATCTATAAAAACCAAAGAGATATCAAAAGAAAGCAATAGAAATAAGATAGCTGTCGTTCTTTTAAGAATACTTGAAGATATTGAGAAGTTGAAGGAAATTAGAGAAGAAGTAGTAAGTTTAAAAAATCTTCCAAATGAAGATGTGTTGCAGTATTACAGTGTTACGCCAGCTAACAAGAAAAATCAGTCGGACGCGTAAACGCGCCGCTGTTTTTGGCGTTATAGCGCAAGTCAATATTGGAGTTTGGTTTGAATAAAGAAGTGAAGAAAGAGATTCATCAAATTAGGGATATTTTGGCTAGTTTTGAGAAATCAGACTTTCATAGCATGACTAGCTTTTATCACTCTTCTGGCTTTCCAAATGGTTGCTGTGGAGATGCCACAGATTTATTAGGCTTGTATTTATTGCAGTACTACAACTTAGACAGTGAATATGTCTGTGGCAGTGGGCTAGGTGAAAATTTCAACCAGTCCCATGCATGGTTGGTGTGCAATGGCTATATCATTGATATTACGGCAGACCAATTCAACGAAGATGGTTATCAATTGCCTGCTGTTGTCATTGAAAAACAAAGCTCGTTTCACGAATTGTTTGATGAAACCACAAGTCGCAATACGAGTGTTAGTTACTTAAAAGGTACGGGTATTCCAAGCGTACTATCGAAAGTATTGTCAGTAATGCGTGCGTCGGAAGATGCGCTATAACAGATAAGGATATGTGTCGCGTAGCCGACACCTATCCGAAGTGTTGGGCAAGCCCAAGCCACCTTATATAAGTAAATAATGGAAATATCATCAAAGGTTATACCGAGTATCACCCTTACTTTTCCTAATACCTGCTAACCGAAATAGAGCAAATAATCTAAGCAGTTTTTGTCCAAAAATGAGCTAGCTCAAATGTGCTCAAAACTGTGCTCAAAACTGTGCCCAAAAACGTGCTAACTTGATTGCTCTATTGCCCTTGCGATCTTGCACTATAATCAATAACAGTTGTTATTGAAAAAGAATAAAAAAAGCCAGAGTAAGAACAGTGTCTTTACTCTGGCTTAATATTGCTTTAGAGCTCAATAAGAAATAAATTGCCTATTGATGAGTAAGCTTATTCTTTACCGTAAACGTTATTTTCTTGCTCTTGTACACGGATGAATGTTGTGCGTTTTGTTAGTTCTTTAAGTTGCGCTGCACCAACATAAGTACAAGTAGAACGTACACCGCCCATGATGTCTTGAATAGTGTGTTCAACTGAACCACGGTAAGGCAATAATACCGTTTTACCTTCAGCGGCGCGGTATGCTGCAACGCCACCTGAGTGCTTGTCCATCGCGCTCTGGCTCGACATGCCGTAGAACTTCATGAACTGCTTACCGTCTTGCTCGATAACTTCACCGTTGCTTTCAGTGTGACCTGCAAGCATACCGCCAAGCATCACGAAATCAGCACCGCCGCCAAACGCTTTTGCTACATCACCTGCACATGCACAACCACCGTCACCGACAATACGACCACCAAGGCCGTGAGCAGCATCAGCACATTCAATGATAGCTGAAAGCTGAGGGTAACCTACGCCAGTTTTAACACGGGTAGTACATACAGAACCTGGGCCAATACCGACTTTAACAATATCAGCGCCAGCAAGAATTAACTCTTCAACCATATCACCAGTAACAACGTTACCCGCACTGATGACTTTATCTGGGAACTGTGCGCGCACACGCTCAACGTACTCAACAAGGTGCTCAGAGTACCCATTGGCAATATCAATACAGATAAAGATAATGTCGTTGGTAAGCGCCATGATATCTTTAGTTTTTTGGAAGTCAGCTTCAGACGTACCGGTTGATACCATTACGTTGTTTAATACTGATGCATCGTTAGCACTAATGAACTCTGCCCATTGTTCAACAGTGTAATGCTTATGAATAGCTGTCATCACTTTATGCTGTGATAACGCGATTGCCATATCAAAACTACCAACTGAATCCATATTAGCAGCAATAATTGGCACGCCTGACCATTGACGGCCACTATGTTTGAATGTAAAATCACGGGTTAAATCAACTTGAGAGCGACTTTTCAATGTTGAGCGTTTTGGACGAAATAAAACATCTTTAAAGCCTAACTTTAGATCTTGTTCGATACGCATGATTTGTATTCCTTACAAATTAATAGAATGCAGCCCTCGTAAAAATCGTTACTGGCAGGTAACTTTTTTTGCTGTTTAGCGGGCGCAAAAAAACCGGAGCGTTGGCAGACGCTCCGGTTTTCAGCATTATAGGCAGAGATTTTCCAAACACAACCCCTAAAATGTAAATAAATATATCTCAATGAGAATAGATTTATTCATAACCCTCACTTTTTTATTATTAATCCCTTATTTTTTATCATATTTTAATTTTAAACTGTTCATAAGAGCTGCATAATTTATGTAATTGATGAGTTTGAAATAATTCAAATTGTTATTGGTATCTCTTTTTTTAAGGTCTATGATTGAATTTTGGGATAACTTAAAGCATTAACTGGGCTGTGGAAGGTTTGACTTGTTGTTGAGAAGAAGAAAGAAAAAAAATCAGTTTCCTGTTGATTTTTATGGTGAAGAAGGAAGCTGGCGGTTTGTGATCCGTGCGATGCGTCAAGATGAAATTATTGATGCTATGTATTGGTGTGCACATATTTCATGTCATCGAAAAGACTATGATTTACTCCATATAGCGAGTGATAAATTTGATTGTCGTTATAATTACTCAACATCAGATCCTTCAGATCTTCAATTTGGTTTAAGTGGTACACCGCTTAAAGTGACCATGATGGGGCCGATTGTATTGATGTCGACGATCAAAGAACGTTTTGTTGATGCAGAAATAAAACCCCAACCTCAACAATCGACATCAAATAAATTAGTTCATGCAATGGCATAAATGTGACAGTGTGGTCACAAGAAAACGCTAAATAATCGATATTATTTAGCGTTTTTTTATGTTGATTTAGGTTATATGATGTTTTTAATTGAGGCTGCGCTCTAATAACTGATGTTGGTATTGGGTTGGAGTTAAGCCACGATTACGTTTAAAAGCTTTATTAAAACTTTGAACATTGCTGTAACCCAGTAGTGTCGCTATAGCGGGAATACTCGTACCTGACAGCATATATTTTATGGCGACATTGCATAAAATATAATTGGTCGTGCCGGTGAATGTCCAACCATAATCATGTAATTGGCGTTGTAATTGTTGCCGCGATAAACCAACTTTTTCCGCTGCAAAATCAAGGGTTGGATAGCCGTAGTAACGTGAATAGTTAATGATTTCAAACATAACTTTAGCGATATCTTGTGGCTGTGGCATATTAAGCAAATCATCAAGTTGTAAATTTGACACTAAAATAGGTTTGATTATTGGTAATGGACGTTGATTACCATGCTCTAATATCGACAGATTAAGCCATACCTTGGTCGCCGCTGCTTGCCATGTAATAGGACACCCAAAAAACTGTTGAATGGCAGGATCTGTGATTTCAGGGCCATATAACTCGACTTTTATCGGCACATAATCATCCCCCATATAATTACGGCTAACTTGCGTGAATAAAATAGCGACTTTGAGACTATCAAAGCTAGCGCCATTACCATGTGCATAGCTGTTGTTATATACCCACTTGACGATCTTCCCCGATTGCTCCCCATGATAAGACGCTCCGCCTTGTAAGCACGAAATGCCATAGTTAATGCGGCGAAAGGCTAATGCAAGATCTGGACAACTAACATACCAATTACCAAGTGCGCCAATATTTTCAAAGCTAAGATCGGCTGCCAGTTTGATCATATAAGCGGGATCGCCGGTTAATTCTTCAATCTGTTCTAGCCAATGCAAATAATCATTAAAAGGAATTAACGATGTCGGCTCTTTGAGCAGTTGGGCGGGAATACCTAACTCTGTAAGACGGATGCCATAGTGCTTTTGTAAGCCGAGTTCTAATGGTTTGAGGTAAGCGGTACGAATAAAAGCAATATTTATCATTAGTATCCTCATCGCGATAACGATATTGAGTGAGTATTCATTATCGAACACGGCTAGTTGTGGATTGATTATATCAAAATGTAGCTATTTTTAATTTAATCAGACTCTAATTGTGTTGTTAGTGTGATCTGTCTCCACAATGGCTGTATTCATCACTGCATGAGTGATGGCTTTTGAATCGGAGATGTAAATGAGTTTATTGAGTATGCCTTTTGTTGGTACCAATGTTGATACGGTATTAAGTGTCTTTGCTGGGGTGGTATTGATTGCCACTGTTGCTGCGGTGGCAATAGGGTTTTGGAAAATACATGAATTACCAATCCATAAAGCGTCGACTAAAGAGCATCATCAAATAGGCTTAATAACCGCATTAACGTGGATAGGCTTTGTTTGGCATTGGGTATGGGTATTAGCGGTGATTATTGCGTTTGTTGATGGTGAGCAAGCATTGCGTCGTCTGCGTGATATTTGGCATGGTGATCGTATTCCTGCACCTATTGTTGAACCGACTAATACTGAGGAGAAATAGCATGTTAGAAGGTTTAGCTGTATGGGCTTTGTTTATTTATTTACTGCGTTTAGTGGGCATGCCTTGGAATAAATTTACCCAATCTTTTGCGTATATTGGCGGTGGTAGTTGGTTGGTGTTTGTGTGGTTTGGATTAATTACTTATGCACCGATGGATTTATCTGGTGGCTCGTTAGTGCAGTCACCCCATGTGCAATTACGACCAGCATCGACGTCGATTAATGGTCGTGTGAAAGCGATTTATGTTGAGCCAAATAGCAAAGTGACTCAAGGCCAATTAGTGTATGAGTTAGAGCCTGAGCCATATGAAATTGCACTTAACAAAGCTCAAGCAAGCCTTGAGGCTGCTAAAGTTGCTCGCAAAATGGCAAAGCAAGATATTGAAATGGCACAAGCCTCAGCAACAGCAGCAGTGAAAGATATTGATATCGCGACCAAGCAATTAGTGGCAGCAAAGGCTGATCACCAGTTAAAAAGTGCGATGCTTGCTCGTTATGTGAAACAAAATAATGTTGTAAAACATACTGTCACAGCAAGTATGTTAGATGAACAGCGCACCGCAGTTGCAGTGGCTAAATCTCAACAAGTGATGTTGGAGTCACAAATTGAAAAGGCGCATATTGCCGTTAAAAAAGCACAACTAAGTATAGAAAAAGCACAATTAAGCGTGAATAGTCGCGATGTTGATGTGGTGACTGCGAAAGAAAATGTCGCTAAAGCACAATGGGATTTAGACAATACTAAGGTGTATGCGCCAGCAGATGGATTTGTCACTAACTTCATTATGCGTGAAGGACAGTTTGTCGGCTCTGTGCCACGGATCCAAATGTATACCGATGAAAAATATGTGCTGATGCGGGTTAACCATCAAGCTATTCGTAATGTTAAACCCGGGCAGATGGCGGAGTTTGCCTCAGCTGTCTACCCTGGCAAAGTATTTGCTGCTGAAGTCGAAGGTATTGTTGAAGCAACGGGTGAGTCACAGGGTAACTTAATTGGCCGCGAAACCAATGTACGCCAAACAACAGGCGCAAATATTGCCAATAAACATCACTTTGTACGCTTAAAACTATATGAAACCGAAGATTATGATATTCCTGTAGGCTCGGTTGGACTTGCGTGGGTGAGTGCTGAAAAACCGATTAGTTTTCTGGGTTTTCTGGATGTTATTCGTGGCATTATTATTCGAATGAAAGCACAAGTATTCTATGTTTGGTCAATGTAACTGTAAGTAAAATATTATAATAATAGAGTGTGTATTCCGGTTCACCTGCCACTGTTTATTCAGTGGCAGGTTTTTTTATACCTCAAGGAGAGCAATCATTGGGGCTAATCTTTACGTAGATTATTCACCATTGATATCGGGGTTGGATAGCGACGTACAATCCAATAGGTTGAAATAACAAAGGTGGTAATAGTGACGGTTTCGATGAAGGTTTTTCCTTGATCTGACAATAAACCTTGAGTGACAGCGGCATACACTAGCAGCAATGAAAACTCGCTGGCTTGACTTAAGCGTGCCCGTAACTCAACACTTTTACTCTGGTTTTCATGGGCTAATATTAGGGCTATTTTAAATCCCCATGCTTTAATACGAATTAAGCAGATACCAAAAATAATCCCCAAAACTGTATAGATATCACTGTCCCATAGATTGATTTTGGCACCGATAGCAAAGAAAAATAAGATCAGAAAAAACTCGCGCAAGGGTTTGAGATGAACCGCAATTGCTTGTGATACCGGGCTGACAGCAAGAGTGATGCCAGCGATAAATGCCCCTGTTTCATAAGATAGCCCAATACTGTCACTTAAAACAGCCCATAAAAAACACCAGGCTAATGTTGCGATAAAACTGTATTCCTGAATAACATCAAACTGTTTTAATAGCGGCAGCATAATGTATTTAACCGCAAAGTAAGCGCTGATGATGATAGCGAGTAATTTAATGATTAATACGCTTAAACTAAGCGTGAGGCTCTGGTGAGTATCGATATTAAGTAGCAGTAATACACTGATAGCAATAATGTCTTGCATCAGTAAGATGCTGGTCATTATTTCTCCCATGCGTAAATGGTGAAGGGTTGTGGTTGGAATTAATTTTAGTCCAATCACGGTGCTAGAAAACATCATTGCTGCCGCAGTAATTAACCCATCACTAACGCTAAGGTTGATTAACAGCGCAAATAAAAACCCACTGATAAAAAATAGTGAACAACTGACAAGGGTGATGACTGCACTTTGTTTAAAGAGGTGTAATAGTCGCTGAGGTTGAAGATTTAAGCCGAGAATAAACAGCAATAAAATAACGCCAAGGTGGCCCATTTGACTAATGCTGGTGGCATTAGTCACCAGTTGTAGCCCATATGGACCAATAACAATCCCAGTAAAGATATAAGCAAGAATAATAGGTTGGCGAGTATAAAGAAACAAACTGCTAAAAATAGCGGTGACAATGATAATGCTACAGAGCTCAGTGATTATGCTGGTTAAATGTTCAAGCATATGACCTCTATTGTTTTATTGTTGTTATGTTAAAACTCGCTGCGACTGTAATGTTGGTAGTGATTAATAATATCAGCGATGAGTTCAGGCTCTGAAAAATCGTCGACAAAATAGCGCTGCTGGTCGTTTTTGATAAAGACCTCAAGATGGGTGTTATCACCATCGACACTGGGAATAAAATGAATAGCATATTCATAAGGCAATTGTTTGTCGTTAGTGATCACTAATCTAAATCGACGATCGATACAGAAAATATCAGTAAAATAACCCGCGGCTGAAAGCTGTTTGCTTGCTTTAGTTACGGCTGATTTTGCGATGGTGTAACCAGTATGATGCGCAGTGATAGTCGCCATGACGAAGCCCTCTTTTAACGATGTTGAGGATAGGACGTTAGGGGTAACGTTTGTCTATATCAGACGATTTTATCGGGCGCAGACATAGAGTTACCAACTAAATAATTCAATCATCGTCATTAGATTTTTTCATCAATATTGAAATTTCGATATTTGCTTCATTTATTTAAATAACGACCAGATTAAGTATTAAAATGCAATAATAATAGCCTTTTTGGTTTTTATTATTACATTTTAGTCTGAAATCGATGCTTTGGTAGGTAATATTTGCATAATAAGAATGAATATTATATTTAGAGGTATTAATAATGCGACAAAGAACTTTTTGCTTCATTCCGTTAATTGTATTACTTACAACCTCGACAGTTGTACATGCTGAAAGTGCACTCAAAAAATTGCATCAAGTTAATAAACAGCTTTCTCATATTGAAAATACTGTTAATGGTACTCAGAATAAATATAACAATACTCAAAGAACCATTAATGAAGTTAAAAATGGTACTTATGCTGAGAAAAGTGTTAAGCGAGCAGTAACAAAGAAGAAGAAAAAAGCGGTAAACAGTCTGATTAATCATTCTAATAACGTTATTCGTAAAGCAACCAATAGTAATTAATTATCATCGTGTTATAAAGAAATGCGGCTATCATTTGATAGCCGTATTTTTATGTTGTGTTGTTATATTGTTAGCAATGTACTTATGATTTTTGTAGGAGTACTTTTGCTTGTTTACGCTCTGCTGCAAGGCATGCTGCGGCAGTAAATACCACATCCGTTGAACTGTTAAGCGCTGTTTCTGCAGAATCTTGAATAACACCAATAATAAAGCCTACCGCAACAACTTGCATTGCAACTTCATTTGGAATGCCGAATAAGCTTGCTGCTAATGGAATTAATAGTAGTGAGCCACCGGCAACACCTGATGCACCACATGCAGAAACGGCTGCAACCACACTCAGTAATACTGCTGTTGCAAGATCAACTTCAATACCTAATGTATGCACAGCAGCCAAGGTTAAAATAGTGATGGTAATTGCCGCACCACCCATATTAATCGTCGCTCCTAAAGGAATTGAAACTGAGTAAGTATCTTCGTGTAGATTCAGATCTTTACATAAGCGCATGTTGACTGGAATATTTGCAGCTGAACTACGGGTAAAGAAGGCAGTAATACCACTTTCACGTATACAACGGAAAACCAGTGGGTAAGGGTTAGCTTTGATTTTAGCAAATACAATAATAGGGTTAACAACTAATGCGATAATTGCCATTGAACCAAGTAATACAGCTAATAAATGTGCATAACCTAATAATGCCGTAAAGCCTGTTTGAGCAAAGGTATGAGCAACAAGACCAAAAATACCAATGGGTGCAAGACGAATAATGAAGCGTACAATCAGTGTTACGCCATCAGACATATCTTGGAAAACTTGCTTCGTTGCGTCGCTTGCTTGGTGTAACGAAAAACCAAGTGCGATAGCCCATGCTAAAATACCAATAAAGTTACCTGTCATTAAAGCATTGATTGGATTATCAACAATCTTAAAAAACAACGAATTAATAACTTCAGCAATACCTTCAGGTGGTGCAATTGAGGTTGTATTAGTAACGAGCGTTAAAGTGGTAGGAAAAAGAAAGCTCATTGCTACGGCGGTAAAGGCTGCTAATAATGTTCCTAATAAATAAAGGAAAATAATTGGCTTCATATTGGTATGAGTGCCTTTTTTTTGATTGGCAATCGATGATGCCACCAAAATAAATACCAAAATAGGTGCAACCGCTTTTAATGCGGCAACAAATAAGCCACCTAAAAAACTAATATTTAGTGCTGAAGAGGGAGAAATAACAGCTAAAGCAACACCCGCCACAATACCTATTAATATTTGTATAACTAAGCTGCCATTAGCGACTCTGGCAAGAAATGGTTGTGATTGACTCATAGTTGATCCTGCATTTTTATTGTTGTGTTTAGAGTTTTATATTTTGTAACAGAAACATTTTTTAACAGGATCTGTTTCAAATAGCCAGTATTCTTTTAATAAGCATAGTTATTGCTATTTTTTAACAAATATTATTACGTTACGGTCACATTTAAATATCAAAATGAGCATTTTTATTGCGATGTGTCACGTAAATAAAAAATATGAATAAAGATGTAAGTGATAACGGTGAGTTGGCTGAGAGTGGATTTTTATTCGAAATAGTAACCAATGTAAGCTTTGTTTACATTTGCTTACAGGTGACGGGTGAATATTGCGGTGTTTTTTGCCGGAATAAGTGATTAATAATGGTGGGGCTGATGAGACTATTATTATAGCCTCATCAGCTGTTGCGGTGTTATTGAGGATCTAAGCTAGTCAATGTTTTAGACGTATGTTTTATCGTCTTTAATTGTTTGGCTTGTGTTAATAATTTCAACAATGTTTGATTATTCCACTGACTATCAAGTGTTGAATAATGGCTTGCCATCATCGCTTTAACTTCATCATCAAGTTGCTGTAATAGCTGTGGTTGACTCGTAAGCTGTGAGAACTGCTGTTGACGCCATTGCTGATAATACGTTTGTACTTTAATTGGATCGTTATCATTAATCGCTATTTCAAGTGCAGCAGTAATATCTGGACTTTGTGTGGTAGCGATTGCAGTTGTAACCATTGGTTGCTGGCGCTTTTTAACCAATAACAGCAGTGTGATTAGCCATAAAATAGCAAACACCAGTGTTGTCCATGGCCATATACCCGCAGAGGCCATCGTTTTTATTGGCTGGGTGGCAGCAGAGGTTGGTGGTGTCATCGCTGCTGGTGGTGAAAATTGACTATTGGCAGTTGGATCAGCCGTTACATTTAGTGTTAAGCCTTTTATTTCACTTTGCTGCTGTTTAGCGGTAGTGGTATTCCACCAATTAATTGAAAGTGGTGGTAGGGCAACATTACCTGCTTGGCGAGGAATAATAACTTGCTTTAATATCATCACACTGTAGCCATTTTCAGTACGGTATTCAGGTTTTTCATTGTAAATACGTACAGTATCTGGGTAAGTAAGGTTGATATTTGGCATATTACTTTGAGCAACATCTTTAATGCGCAAAGTAATAGTACGTGTTATTGGCTCACCGACTTTAGTGGTAATCTTATTTTGGTTAGAAACCTGAGGTTGCCATGTTTGTTGTAATTGTAAATCAGGCGTAGGCAACCATAGCCCTTTGTAATCTGCAGGTTTAGGTTTGATCGTTAAGCTAATATCTCTCGCATTTTTATTTACGGGTACTGTAATACCAGAGCTAAAGCCATTGGCTCCACGAACAGCACTGCCACTGAACGTTGGACCATGAATAACGATGTTACCTGCTTTTTGCGCCGTAAGTTGATAGTTACGAGTGATCACTAAATAACGACGACCATTTTGGACGATATTATTTTGTGCATCTTGACCGACTTGTGATACCGCTAACCCATCACCAGACGGTGCACTTAATGAAGCCTGAGACAGTTGCTCACCAATAAAAATCTTAACTCGATAATTAATACTTTCGCCGACATAGACTGTATTTTTATCAATTTCAGCCGTCATACGAACATTAGATTGATCGGTATTGGCGGCATTATTTTTTTGGCTACCTTTGAGAACCGTAATCGTAATTGGTGTTGTTTGCGAACTACCAATTTTAAAAGCAGGTATCGTCGCAGTACCGACCTTTTTAGCCGCAATAGCGATTGTCCAGGTAGTATTACGTGACATAGTGCCGTTAATTAATGATGTCGAACTGCTAACACTTGGTTGACCATATGCAAAATCAGGGCTCAATACACTAAAATCGACACTATCAGGATTGATAGAGGTATCAACAGATACTGATAATTGAAACACTTGATTTACGGCGACAACGTTTTTAGACACCGTCGCTTGTGCTTGGGCAGCCATTGCTTGTAGTGGCAATAATGCTACCACCATGGTTAGAAGTAATAACCATGGCGAGAGGCACTTTTTAGCCCAATTTGTTTGATTTACTGACATTCTCATTATCTCTATTACCATGATTTATTACTTTGCTGCTGTTCAGCTCTTTGCTGTGCTTGCAACATTAATTGAGCGCGAATTAACTCTGCCGTATCGTCTGGAACTTGCTCTAGTTTTTTCAATATAGGGTTACTAACTGAAAGCACTTGCTGCTGGTCACCATTTGGCTTGCCTTGCTGCATCGTTACTGCTGATGGTTGGCTATCGTCTTTGTTACCGTCTTGCTGATCTTGTTTTTGCTGTTGCGCTTGCTGGCTTAATGCTTGCTGTGCATTATCCTTCGCTTGCTGTTTTTTCTCAGCTTCACTCATTGATTGTGGTTGGTTTCTTTGTTGCCCCAGCTGCTGATTTTTCTGTTGTTGCTGTTTACTTTGTTTTCCTTCTTTTCCTTCTTTTCCTTCTTTTCCTGATTTTTGCTGACCTTGTTGCTGTTGGTCTTTGTTGCCTTGCTGACCTTGTTGCTGCTGGTCTTTGTTGCCTTGCTGACCTTGTTGCTGTTGGTCTTTGTTGCCTTGCTGACCTTGTTGCTGTTGGTCTTTGTTACCTTGCTGACCTTGTTGCTGTTGGTCTTTGTTACCTTGCTGACCTTGTTGCTGTTGGTCTTTGTTGCCTTGCTGACCTTGTTGCTGTTGGTCTTTGTTGCCTTGCTGACCTTGTTGCTGTTGGTCTTTGTTGCCTTGCTGACCTTGTTGCTGTTGGTCTT